>CAYSUA010000544.1:0-4357 GCA_964433795.1 uncultured Desulfobacteraceae bacterium
TATGTCAATTTCCAGAGGAATCAATGAGCAGGAAGAGCATTATTTTTAATAGCTACGATAAAATCCGACACTTAGTGATTGAAATAAGTGGTAGCCACGCCCTTCCTTTCCGGGTCATTTGTGAGGCGCCTATAAAATTATAATACACGAAACAGCTACAAGGAAAAATTTATAATTTGATGGGCGTCCCGGATTCCGTTCCGTGTACTGTTTGAATGCATTAGGGGTCGTTAAGAAAGCGCCAAGAAAATTTTGATCGTTACTAATGAATCGATATTGCAAAAGAATGGAGGTGATGTCAATATTTCACCAACGTGCCTTTTATATCTCTAACTATCGTTTTAGGGTTTGCGTAAACCTTTTAAAAGTAAAGGGGGTAAAAAACGATGTCACCACGCAAGTTGAGGGTCGGGTTTATCGGCCTTGGAGAAATGGGAAGACGGATGGCCATCAATGTTGCCAAGGCTGAATTCCCGTTGCAGGTCTACGATGTACGGTCTCAAATGATCGAAAAACTGGTCGAAAACGGTGCTGTTGCAGGAAAGAACCCGGCGGATGTCGGCAGAAATAATGATTGTATTTTTTTAAGCCTTCCCGGAGCCGAGGAAGTTGAGTCGGTAGTTTTCGGTGAAAACGGAATCGTCAATGGATTATCTTCCGGCGGTATCGTGGTTGACCTGAGCACGATTAATTATCTTGCAACGCTTAGAATACACGAAAACTTGCACGCAAAGGGAATCACTTTTATTGATGCGCCTGTTTCCGGAGCCGAGGCCGGGGCAGAAGATGGTACGTTGACGATCATGGTGGGCGGAGATGCTAAAGAATTAGAAAAAGTCCGAAACATTCTCAGTGTTATCGGAAAGAATATTGTTTACATGGGCCGGAGCGGAAACGGTCAGCTCACCAAATTAATCAATCAGCTTCTTTTCAATACCAGTATCGCAGCCATGGCGGAGATACTGCCCATGGCAGTCAAACTTGGGCTGGATTCGGAAGCTGTGAGCAAGGTGGTAACGACCGGAACGGGCAGAAGTTATGCCCTTGAGCATTTCCTTCCGAAAATTTTGGAAAATGAATTTGAGTTTGGATATACATTAAACAAGGCCTATAAAGATATCATAAGCGCATCGGAAATATGCAGCCAATTGAAAATTCCGATGCCGGTGGTTTCTGCTGCGATGCAGACGTATCAGTTGGCTGTGATTCAGGGATTTGGTGACAAAAACAAAGGATCGATGATTAAAGTATGGGAAAAACTTCAAAACGTCGAGGTAAGAAAGAGGGGTCGAAATAAAGCGACATAGTTCGATATTTACCCGCCGGCGGTAATTTCACCTCCTTTGGCATTAACCCGAACCGGAAGGAGTAACAAGTCATGGCCCGTATTCCATATCCTGATTTCAATCACCCCGATATTAAACCGATGGCCGATCGTGTTATGCGCGAACGCGGCGGCAAGATTGGAAACATTTTCAAGATGCTGATGTATAGCCCTCCGGCATTAAACGGCTTCCTCGATTTTTTCACCGCGGTCCGGCAGCACTTTTCTTTAGACGTTCGCCATCTCGAGCTTGCCATAATCCAGATCGCGGTGGTAAACGCCGCCGATTACGAATTCGAGCATCATGCCCCACTGGCGCTCAAGGCCGGTATGACCCAGACCCAACTCGATGCCCTCAGGCGGGGCGAAATTCATGAAAGTCTGACGGCCGCAGATCGGGCAGTGATAGATTATACGGATGCCATGACAAAAGACATACGCGTTTCCGATGACGTATTTGCAAGAGTCAGGCAGAATTTCGACGATCGCGCTCTGATAGAATTAACGCTCACTATCGGCGGCTACAATCTGGTATCGCGGTTTGTTGAAGCGCTTCAGATCGACCTTGACTAAACATAGAGCTTATTCAAATTCGGCTGAGCTCTTTTATATGAAGTCTCGCCAAGGGTGCATATGTGACCGGTCGTATCAAAAAAGGAGAACATCATGCAAAGAATTCCCCGTGACAAAGCCAGAAAATATGCTTTGGATTGGCGTGACGCGCCACTCTTAGAGGTACAGGCTGGCGAATCTTTTGAGATCGAAACCGATGATGCCGGCACTGGGTATTTCAAAACCGCTGACGACAAGGCAGATCCCGATCTAAGACCGGGATACGATCGGTATCCACCTTTATCGAATCCCATTGCGGGTCCTATTCGGCTGGAAGGTGCGGAACCTGGAGATACCCTTGTAGTGAATATCGAAGATATACTGGTAGATACCTATTCATGGATCGCAATAGGACCGAATCGGGGTCCGTTTGGAGGTTCAACCCGTTGGCCCGAGTTGTCCGAGGACTACACCACCATGATCTTTCAGCACCGGCCCGGTCCCAGCGGCACTACGAGGGACGGCTCCCTGCAATTTAATGAGCGTATCTCCTGGCCTATTACTCCATTCGTGGGGACTTTAGGCGTAGCACCGGATAGGGAGGTCGTTACTAGCATCGATGGACAGGGACCGTGGGGAGGGAATCTGGATGTTCGCGATGTCGCCCCCGGTAATCATATCCACCTGCCGGTTTTTCACCCTGGGGCGCTTTTCTATCTTGGCGACGTGCATGCCAGCCAGGGTGATACGGAGTTTACCGGAACTGCAGCGGAAACCAGAGCCACTGTGAAGCTTAAACTGTCATTGATCAAAGGGCAAACCATTCCCTGGATGCGCATTGAAAAGCCGGAATCCATAATTTCCGTCAATGCATACCGACCCCTTGAGGAGGCAGTGGAAGCAGCTGCCACCTATCTGATGGATTGGATGATAACCGAGTACGATTTCACACCCAAGGATGCTTACTGTCTTGTGAGCACCTGTCCGGATTTCCGCATCAACGTTTATCAGATGGTTAAAATGGGCAAACTTAATTGTGTGGCGGGAGCAGAAATTCCGAGAAAGTATCTTCAGTAGGTCAATTTTACATCACCTTCCCCCATGATAGGGAGACAGGATGATATACTTAAGAAACGCAAGATTTCAACCCCGCCCCCGAGTCTTTCAGGGGTCTAAACTCGAGGCAGGATGCCATCATTTCCAGGGAAGCCCGGGATGCAGATCCGCTTACTTGCACTGCAGATGGATTTTTTGATGGCAGTGGCAGTCTTGAAAATTGGGTAACGTTCTAACCCGGATTATCAGCTAGCATATAAAGCCGGCGCAAAGTAAGGCAGGTAAGTTATTGAATTATTTAAGGTCCCCTTTAGCCTATATTTCTTCCCATGCTAGTTACGCATTAAATCATGACCGTCCCCAAACCACACAATAACGCATTAAAGCAACTCCGTCCCAAAGAATTACATAAAAGGCGGTGCATGCTAGTTGTGGGCTAATCCTGATACAAGGATATTGGCAACAGTGCTTGGTTCAGATTTCTTAAATATACATGCAGAAATGATAATTTTGTGATATTGGCAAGTAATCTATTCATCAGTGAATCACGTGATATATTGTTCTGGATTGTAGATACATTCATTCAGTCTGAATGTGTCCTAATTCTTATCCAATGAATACACCATAGATAAACTTGGCTATCGAATTATAGAAGAAACTGAGAATCAAGCTTGCGGCCTAGTTCTATAGGAAATACACCTATCCTGTTTCAAGCATCAATAGAATTAATGGCAATGGTTAGAAAATATCACTTTTAATTTTTTAAGAAAAAAGGAAATCCGAATGGATCAAGAGCAGATAAAAAGTAATGTCTTTAACGTTTTGAAATCAGTGTCCGATCCTGAATTAGGAGTCAATATTTCCGATCTGGGATTGATTGAAAAAATTATAGTTGAAGGCAAACAAATTCTGATACATTTGGGAACAACGAGTCCTGTCTGCCCTGCTTCTTCTATGATGCGTTCAACAGCAAAAGAAACTGTCCAAAACAAATTCCCTGATTATAATGTTGAAATCAAAGCGGCAGAGAACTTCAAATGGTCTAAAGATCGCCTGTCAAAAGCAGGTGAAACATTACTCAATATGAAATCAGGGACCTTTAAGGCTGATTTTCCAATTGCGGCTGAACAAGCAAGCGCCGTTACTCCTAAAACAAAACCTGCATTCCAAAGAGTTCCTTTTTTAATAAGTGGTGTTATCTGTTTACTCATGGGATTATGGACAGGTTTAATCCGAATGGGTTGGGCTTGGCCAGTTAAAAATCCTGAATGGATATCGCTGCACGGACCATTAATGGTTTGTGGTTTTTTAGGAGCAGTTATTGGCTTGGAACGGGCCGTCGGGTTAGAAAAAAAGGTTCTTCTCCGATTTAGTTGGTATTAATTGATTTGAAATTGAAAAAAATCTTTATGATTCAAATATGTT
>CAYSUA010000545.1:0-4348 GCA_964433795.1 uncultured Desulfobacteraceae bacterium
GATGCGGCTCGCGCATGAGATGTTGGCCGATCTGGACAAAGAAACGGTCGATTTTGTCCCGAACTACGATGAATCGTTGAACGAGCCGTCTGTGCTCCCGGCCAAACTGCCTTCGCTGCTGGTAAACGGGTCTTCCGGCATCGCAGTGGGAATGGCCACCAATATTCCTCCCCATAATCTATCTGAAATCATAGACGCCATAAAGGCCGTTATCGACCAACCTGGCATCTCCACTACAGATCTCATAGAATTGGTGCCGGGCCCGGACTTCCCCACGGCAGGGATCATTTACGGTCTGAATGGAATCCATGAAGCCTACCTAAACGGAAAGGGAATCATCCGCATCCGGGCTCGGGTGATCATTGAAAAAGAAAAAAGAACGGGGCGTGAGGCCATTATCATCACCGAACTACCTTACCAGGTCAACAAAGCCAGATGCATCGAGAAAATCGCGCTCCTCATTAAAAACAGACAAATTGAGGGGGTGCAATACGTTCGGGACGAATCGGATCGAGACGGGATGCGGGTCGCCATCGGATTGAAAAGAGATCAGGTAGCCGAAGTCATCGTCAATCAACTTTATAAAATGACCCAGATGGAGGTCAGCTTCGGCATCAACTTTTTGGCCGTGGTGAATAATCGGCCGCAACTTTGCGGCCTGAAGGAACTGCTTGAGCTGTTCATCCTTCACCGGAAAGAAATCATTATCCGAAGAACCCGGTATGATTTGAGAAAGGCCGAAGAACGGGCGCATCTGCTGGAAGGTTTGCGGACAGCGCTGGATAATCTGGATGAGGTGGTCACCCTCATTCGGGAATCAAAAACCCCTGCTGTTGCAAAAGAGCGTTTGATAGAGCGTTTCGATCTTACGGCGGTCCAGGCCCAGGCGATTTTAGACATGCGGCTGCAACGGCTCACCGGCCTCGAGCGGGAAAAAATCATGGAAGAATACACACAATTGATCAAAGATATTGCCTGGTTTAAGGAAATATTGTCCAGCGAGCGTTTGGTGCTGAATATCATTAAAGAGGAAGTCACGGAAATACAGAATGATTTTGGAGATCTGAGGCGCACCGTAATCGTGGAAGCGACTAAAGAAATCACCATAGAGGATATGATCGTAGAGGAAGATATGGTGGTGACCGTATCGAATGCCGGGTATATTAAAAGGGTTCCCCTCACCCTATATCAGAGCCAACGTCGCGGCGGTAAGGGAAAAACCGCCATGGGCACCAAAGAAGAAGATTTTGTGGCCCGCCTGTTTGTTGCGTCAACCCATCACACCTTTCTCTTCTTTACAAACAAGGGGCGGGTCTACTGGTGCAAAGTCTACGACATTCCGCAATCGGGACGTCAAAGCCGTGGAAAAGCCATCGTCAACCTTCTGAACTTTGAAAAAGGGGAGAAGCTGGCCACCGTCCTTGACGTCCCAACCTTTGAGCCCGGCAATTTCATCCTCATGGCCACAAAAAAAGGGACCGTAAAGAAAACCGATCTCATGGCCTTCAGCCGACCCAGAACCGGTGGTATAATCGGCCTCGAACTTATACCGGATGACGAACTCATCGCAGCCAGGATCACCGACGGCACCTTCAACGTGTTTCTCTGTTCGGCCAAGGGAAAGTCGATTCGGTTTCATGAATCCAATGTTCGACCCACCGGCCGGGCAACCCGAGGGGTGCGCGGCATGCAATTGGCACCGGAAGATCGAATTGTGGGTATGGAAGTTTTAAGTCATGGACAGACCCTGTTTGCAGCCACCGAAAACGGATACGGCAAAAGAACGTCCATAGATGCGTATCCGGTTCGAAAGCGTGGCGGTAAAGGGGTTATAGCCATAAAAGCCAGCAAGAGAAACGGAAATGTGGTGGCCATCCTGCTGGTGGATGAAGACGACGATCTTATGCTCATGACCAACAGCGGTAAAATTATTCGGATGCCTATTCAGGGAATTTCAGTAATCAGTCGGAATACCCAGGGTGTAAAACTCATCGGAATGGAACCCGGGGAACACGTTGTGGGGGCTGCTAGTCTGGCTGAAAAGGACGACTCAATTGAATGATAGTTTGGAAATCGAGAATGTAAGTATCGGCGTTGTGGGTGCCGGAAGCTGGGGAACCGCCATTGCGGATCTTCTCGGATCAAAAGGATTCAAGGTAAATCTGTGGGCATACGAAACCGAGGTGGTGGAAGCCATCCGGACCAAAAGGGAAAACCCACTCTATCTCAAGGGGCATACGCTTTCCGATCATATCAGTGCAACAAACGACATTCAGGATGCGGTGTCCGACCGGGACCTGATCGTCGTTGTCGTCCCGTCTCACTACGTACGCGTCGTTTCTCAGAAATTTGCAGATGCTTTATCAAAAAAGACTATTCTCGTTTCCGCCTCAAAGGGGATAGAGAACCAAACCCGATTAACCATGACGGGCGTACTCTCGGAAACCCTTCAAAGCGTTACTGAGGATCGGCTGGCCGTGCTGTCCGGGCCCAGCTTCGCCAAGGAGGTGGCCCAAAAAATACCGACTGCAGTGACGGTGGCATCCAAGAATCCCGAAACCGCCGGGTTCGTGCAGCATGTGTTCGCAACGCCGTCGTTTCGGGTATATACCTCGGATGATGTTATTGGAGCTGAAATGGGCGGAGCGGTTAAGAATGTGATTGCCATTGCCGCCGGAATCATCGATGGTTTAGGTCTCGGTTTGAATGCCCGGGCCGCCCTGATTACCAGAGGGATTGCTGAAATCAGTCGTCTCGGCATAAAACTCGGGGCAAACCCCTTGACCTTTTCAGGACTCGCCGGAATCGGTGACCTCATTCTAACGTGTACCGGAGACTTGAGTCGCAACTATACGGTGGGCACTCTCATCGGTAAAGGCAAATCAATAGAAGATATCTTGTCAGAGATGCGGATGGTAGCGGAGGGCGTAAAAACAGCCAAATCCGTATACAACCTGTCCTGCAGCCTCGGGGTTGATATGCCCATATGTCAAGAAACTTACCATATTCTTTATGAAGGGCTTTCACCCAGAAAGGCGCTTCAACGATTGATGACGAGAGATCTTAAAAATGAGCGGGACGAAATGAACCTTTAACGGATACGGACAATCCGGATGAGCAAAGCATCCTCACACCAGCGTGAGGGACACCGAAAGCGGCTCCGGGAGAAATTTCTCTCCTCAGAACTGGCCGGTTTTCACGATTACGAAGTAATCGAACTTCTTCTCACCCTCGGCACACCCCGGAAGGATTGTAAGCCCGCCGCAAAAGCGGCCCTCAACCGTTTCAAATCCCTTCAGGGAGTCTTTGAAGCATCAAAGGAGGAACTGTGCCGAGTAGAAGGAATCGGGCCTAAAAATGTATTCGGCATCAAACTGATAAAAGCAGTCGCCCAACGATATCTTGAAAAAAAACTGTTGGGGAAGGAGACTATTCACAACTCAAAGGATTTGATTAACTATCTCAATTCTTATCTCCGGGACCGAAATCGAGAGTCATTTGTTATGATTCTTTTGGATGCAAAAAACAAGGTGTTGGCAACCCATACCTTATCTGAAGGAACCCTGACCGCAAGCTCCGTCTATCCCCGCGAGGTCTTGCGGACGGCACTGGAGCACCATGCCGCAGCCGTCATATTCGCCCACAACCATCCTTCAGGAGACACCAAACCGTCGAATGAAGACATCTCCATTACCCGGCAGCTGGTATTTGCATGCAAGGTAATGGGGATTCAGGTGCATGAGCATTTAATCATCGGTGGAGACGGCCATTTTAGTTTTGCGGATGAAGGAAGATTGAATCAGATGAAAATGGAACTGGAAAAGTATACGTCATCGAATCATCCATTAGCACAATGATAAAAACAGAAAAAAAATGTCCGGACTGTTTTGGCGATCTGGAGACCGTATTTCCCAAAGGAGAGGACGGCCTCAGAAATACGCCCGAAACGTGTCTGCCCTGCCCCCATAAGACACCCTGTCTGAGAGCTGCCGTCTCGGGTCCACAAGGCCACAAAGTCCGGCATGAAATGGTTGACCGCGCTTATGATTCCGGGCGGATGACTTTCTGGGAAAGATGGTCCAAGAAAAAAGAACTTGATCGCAAAATTAAACAGAAGACGAAAACCGATCAACCGAAACCAAAACTCTGATTATTACTAAGCCGCAGTAATCTTACTTTTACTATCCCACAATATTCGACATTAGACATTCTACCTTTTTCCATAATACGGTTATACAGAAAGCCCAAGTTGCTTACCGGAGTAGGCTTTGGAGGTGATCCGATTCGTCCGCGTGTGACTGTCTGAGTGCATTAGGGAGCGTTGCATCGAACAGCATGAAGGTGCTGC
>CAYSUA010000546.1:0-4335 GCA_964433795.1 uncultured Desulfobacteraceae bacterium
CTCCCTTATGCACGAGTTTCACACGTCCGCGAATTGGATTATCTTCAAAGCCGCAGGTGCGTGACTTGAGATTTTTGCATAACCGAAATAATAAAAAAGGAGGTTTTCCATGAAAATAACCGATGTCAACACCCACCTTCTGGGAATCCCCATCAGCCAGGAGAGAATAAACGCGCCTTGGTTCTGGGGAAGCTTTAATCAAATCATCGTGACGATTGAGACCGATGAGGGAATTACCGGATACGGGGAAGCTTTCGGATATGGGGTTCCGGAAGCGACGGCCGCCGTTATTGATAAAGTGCTGAAACCGATGCTCATTGGTGAAGATCCCACAAAAATAACGGCCATTCAGGACAACCTGTATAGAAAGACCCATCTGTTCGGTCGGTACGGCATCACCACATTTGCCATCAGCGGAATTGATATCGCCCTTTGGGACATTGCCGGCAAGGCCGCCGGCCTACCACTCTACCGCCTATTCGGCGGGGCCGATACGGATAAGGTGGCCGCATACGCCAGTCTCGTACGGTATGCCGATGTTGGTGCAGTCCGAACTGCTGTCGAACAAGCACTGAATGAAGGTTATTCGGCCATCAAACTGCACCAGCTGGATGTGGAAAGCCTCAAAGCCGCCCGAGAAATATCGGGAGATACGGTAAAACTGATGATGGATGTCAACTGCCCCTGGACCCCCGAGCAGGCCCTTGATATGGCCCGACAGTTCAAACCGTTTAACATCGAATGGCTGGAGGAACCGATATGGCCCCCCGAAGATTTCAAGGGTCTTGCCGAACTGGGACAGAAAGCCCGCGTGCCCATCGCCCTCGGGGAGAATGCGTGCACGGTTCATCAGTTTCAATGCATGCTGGATGCCGGTGCCGCAGATTATATTCAACCCAGTGTAGTCAAGGTGGGCGGAATAACCGAGTGGCGAAAAGTGGCCGCCCTGGCGGAAACCTATAATGTATCCATCGCCCCTCATTCGCCCTATTTCGGACCCGGATTCTTAACCTCAGTCCATTTGATTGCCGCCACGCCCTGTGCGGACTGGCTGGAATATATTTATATCGATCTTGAAGCCAGTGTATTTAAAGACTTCCCGACCGTAAAAGACGGATTTTTCCCGCTTCCCCAGGGACCGGGCATCGGACTGGAAATCGATCAGGAGGTCCTTAAACGTTACCGGTAACCATCCTTAACGATCTGCTCTGCTTTGTCTTTCAGTGAAACAGCAAAGGCATCATTTTCAGCAAGCGCCTTTTGCAGGGCGGACAATGTATCGTAATACAAATGCCAGGCCTTTTTTTCCCTTTTGAATTGCTGTTTCATCCGTCCGGTGTCATCCCGGACAAATTCCAAAGCCTCCAAGAGCCGGGGAGTGCCGCCGGTTATAAATTCGACGCCTTGAGAATCTTTTCCGGAAGCAAAAAACGATGCCGCCTTTAGCGCAAACCGTAAGAATGCAACGGTTACAGGGATTCTGGAAATGAAACAACCGGTGAACGGATCAAGAATATCTTTGGCACAAGAGATATCCTCCGATACTATTCTCCCATAGGCTGAAAAGTACAGGGTTCGGAGATAATCGCCGATGATTTTTCCGGTTTGTGCGGCCTTGATGGCTTCTTGTGCAAATGCCTCTTTATCATGGCGCATGATCAGCCCGTCTTTATGCACATAAGCAAGCCTTGGTCCTGATTGCGATAGTACGGAAAGAATATAGGCTTGATCTTCCGCCCGCCCTATAAAAGACGGGGTAAACGGTCTATACCGAAAAAGTCGATCGATCAGTATGCCGTTTGTGCCTCCGGTAATATGGATGCGTTGGATGCATCCGGTTTTGCCGTCCGGTTGACCGGTATTATACCGTGTCGTCATTTCCGCTTCAGTGGAAAGCGCCTGGGGCAGTTGACTGAAGAATATGTACTCATCCGGTGAAAGGGGGCGATCAGGAAAACCGACATCGGGTGTGAATATCGATTTGTCTATATCATTTTCGTTAACGAGAGCACCGGCAATCATACCCAAGTCGACTTCCCTCCCCTGTGCATCAACACCATGAGCCCCCCATAAATCTGTTTTGAAATGCTCAAATGCGGTTGCTCCGGTCTGCTCCAGCAGTTCTTTCTGAGGGAATACCTGATCCAGGTCTATTTTGAAGGTGGCTGTTTTTTCGGGTTGAATCAGTACCTGCCAGAAGGCGGCAATCGCTTTAAGGAAACTGTAGTGCCGCCCATACTCCCCATCCACACCGATGACGTCAAGTAACTGTCTGGCTTCTTTTGTATTCAGGTAATGATCGACTGCCGGGGATAGAATGTCCTTAACCATGTTACGGGCATCTGCCTCGGTAAACGCATACACATCCAGATGATCGAACCCGCCCGCATGTGCAAAATCAGCCGCCAGGCATTTGCCGGCAATCGGCTCCAGCCCCCGGTGGGTAACCGATACGGAAAGAACGCATGTCAGTCTTGAATCGGCAGATATATTTCCAAGAGATTTTTCAAAATCGATGGCATCGTCCAGTTCTCTGAGACCGTATAGAACCTCATTATGCTCAGGAGCGCTGCAAAGCTGGATCGGGTGGTCGAACCAATACAACTGGGGTTCTTCCATGGCTTTCCGCAAATATGTCTTGATCTCTTGGCTCAACCGGCTTTCATCTATGGATTTAAACGAACTCGGAAGGGTCAAAAGAACATTGGAAGTAAAAATGATTTGGCTCAGGGGATCGTCAATCGGTGTGGGATTGAGTTCCGTAATGGTTACGGTTCTCCTGCTTCGCAATTCGGCTGCCTGCTCCGCCCAATCAGACTTCAACCAAGCGGCTTCAGGAAAAAATACAGCCCACACTCTCTCGAGACTCTCCCTGTGGTTTTTTAGATGATCATCGTTTCTCACCCATTCAAACAAATCGTTTAAGTCTTTTGAGAAAAGGGAGTCATTGTATGCGGCGGTCTCTATTTCCGTACGTATGCTTTCAATCCCCTTCAAATAGAAGCGAACCACCTGCTCCCATTCGGGAAGCTTTTCAACGTTCGACAAACAGGTTTTCGCTTTCTCATGGAGGGGGTGGTTTCTGCCTGCCAGTAAAATGATAAACGATGCATTCAACGACTGAGCGATTTCAGCCTTCCCCGAGGCATCTAGCCTCAGCTGGCTTTCAGGATTAAAAATTGAAAATGCTGAGTCCGTAGTTTTTGATCCAAACAATCGAAGAAGGATCGCTTCAAATCTATCAATCATTTTTTCTACTCCTGGCCCGAACGCACACCAAACAGATATTCGCTGGGATATAACCCCTCTCCATTCTTTTTGCGATCAATTGGGGTATAAAAATACGACAACCAGTTAATTACCCGGAATAGTACCTCGTGGGACACGCCTATTATCATCATTGTTGGGAAACAAATGCAAGCAGGGTAATGACGATCGGGGCCGGACAGAGGTATTTATGGATATGGATATATTATCTTATGTGGTTATAAAGAAAGGGCAAGTTGTTTACTGGAGTAGGCTTTGGAGGTGATCCGATTCGTGCGCGTGTGACTGTCTGAGTGCATTAGGGAGCGTCGAATCGAACAGCATGAAGGTGCTGCAATAGAACCTAAATGTTGAATTTTTCAGGATGCTATGTTTATCTCGAAGCCCTGTTCGTTGTTACGCTCCCTTCTGCACGAGTTTCACACGTCCGCGAATCGGATTATCTTCAAAGCCGAAATGGTTTAACTTGCGCTTTCTATATAACCAGATTGTTTTAATAATGGATCAAGAGAATATAGGCGATACAGCTTGCCATTGTTTTCACATTGACAAACCACGGTGGTCGCACTATTAAGGACTATGTTTCATTAAACTATAATTAAAACCGCGGAAGGTTGCAGATGGCAAAAAAATCAGGTCCCACGCCTCGGAAACGTCTCAAGGAAATCAAGCTGATGGACAAGCGAAAAGCCAAAGAAGCAAAACGTATAGAGGCTAAAGAACGCAGGGCCGAAGCAAGGGAGATAAATAGCGATGAAGATCCGGATATTGCAGGGATAAAGCCTGGGCCTCAGCCCCTGCCAGAGCAGTGGAACGATATAGACGATGATGAATAAGCGCTATGTTTGTTAAAGGAGGATTTTCATAAATATTTACGTCGACAATTTGTCATTTGAGGTCACCGAACAGGCATTACAGGAAACTTTTGAAACCTTGACTCCTTAAACCCTCTAAACCCCCACATGCTCAATTCGATATTATCCACTATTTTTGCCTTAGCTATCTACAACTAATCGGGAGAAGAACCTAATACTGTGTATCTCAGGACGATGTGAGCCTTACCCAAAT
>CAYSUA010000547.1:0-4323 GCA_964433795.1 uncultured Desulfobacteraceae bacterium
TTCTTATCCTTGCGATGTAGCCGGTTCTCTCGGTAACGCTGATGGCCCCCCGGGCATCGAGCAAATTAAAGGCATGGGAACACTTCAAGCAGTATTCGTATGCCGGGGCAACCAGCGACTCCCCGATAATCCGTTTGGATTCGGTCTCATATGCATTGAAGAGGTTGAACAACGTATCGATATCGGCTTTCTCAAAGTTATAGGTCGATTGCTCCACTTCCTGCTGATGGTGAACATCGCCGTAGGTAATCGAATCATTCCATTTCAGATCATATACGTTATCGACGCCCTGAAGATACATGGTGATTCTTTCAAGCCCATAGGTAATCTCAACGGATATGGGGCTCAGTTCGATACTGCCCGCCATCTGGAAATACGTGAATTGGGTAATCTCCATACCATCCAGCCAGACTTCCCAACCCAAACCGGAAGCCCCCAGTGTTGGAGATTCCCAATCGTCCTCAACAAAACGGATATCGTGCTCAAGGGGATCGACTCCCAGCACCTTGATGCTTTGCAAATACTGATGTTGCACGTCCATGGGAGAGGGCTTCAATATCACTTGAAATTGATAGTAGTGTTGAAGCCGATTCGGATTTTCGCCGTATCGACCGTCTGTGGGTCGACGAGATGGTTGTACATAAGCCACGTTCCAGGGTTCAGGGCCTAATGACTTGAGTGTGGTTGCAGGATGAAATGTCCCCGCACCCACCTCCATATCATAGGGTTGAACCAGGATGCAGCCTTTGCGCGCCCAGAAATGCTGCAACGATAAGATGACGTCTTGAAAATTCATATATGTTCCTTTGTCCTAAGCCCAAGTGAAGTCGAATCGGCTCACCTTCAACGCCTATATCACATAGCAACTCGGCTTTTGTAGATAACAAATTAATACCGAATTATTGAGTATCCAGTATCAAGTATCGAGTATCGCTCAGTTAACCAACAACCCTTCTGAAGCGATATCGACGTTCAGCAGCTTCGCAGTCGGGTGTTTTGAAAGAATCGACATCCAGCTATCTTTCAGCCGATGGATCTTGCGGCTTTCTCCCAGTGCCCATATACAACCCCCGCCGCCGGCTCCCGCAAACCTTGCACCGCATCCGATTTTGACGGCAGACGTGACCAATCGCCTACCCACAGGATCTAATACTTCAGGAGTCATTCTTTTTCGTATGGCCGTCTCTCGATTCATCCAGTCTGCAGCCGCTTCAATCTCTCCTCTGGTCAATGCATCGGAAAAAGCTCTGGTGCAGTCTATAATCTCAATCCATTTATCGCGAAAGCGGCCGGCCATAAATTGACTCACCCATTTTTGATTCACCTGTTTGGACTCATGGGGAATACCGCAGTAAGCCAAAAGCAGGCGATTTTCAAATTTTTTATACTCCCTTTTCTTGATTAAGGATCGTTTGCGGAAAGAAACCCCATCACCATCTCCCAACCAATGCCATGCATGAATCCCACCATATGCGGCGGCAAGTTGATCCTGTATGCCGCAGGGCACGCCTGCAACACTGCCTTCAAGGGCATGCGCCAGTAACGCAATATTTTTTCTTTTGATTTTCTCTTTAGGCAGTCCTTTAAGATAAGCGCCAATGAGCGCAACTGCCGCTGCAGAAGAGCCACCAAGCCCGCTTTTGGGAGGTGAGGTAGAATTTACAATGACCTCGATTCCGTCCTCACCGAAATATGCAACAACGGCAAACATCAAACCGAGCGGGTGGGTCATGGGCACTTTCTCAAGGGGGTATTCCGCACTCTTGAAACCACGGGAGGATATCTTAATCCTTCCCCTGGTGTATGGTAAAAGCTTCACGTGGGTTCTGAGATTCAATGCGATATTTACGGTGCACGGCTGATAATACCGGAGCGGATAATAAAACGTACTGATATCGAGGGTTCCCCCCATATCGATTCGGCATGGTGCAGAGGTCTCCACAGGTTCGTTTTTTAGTATATTTCTTAGGGTTTGCGACATGAGCCATGCGTATCATATATTCAGAGTGAGTAAAATAAGAAATCGTATTTCGAATTCTTCTTTTGTTGACCGGGAATTATTTCCATCATTTTCGTATTTGCTGGAGAAACGTCAGGCTCCTCGGTTTTTTCCCTAAGTGATAAGGTCCGAATGCCTCAAGAAGACGACTCCCTTCGGTTAAGGCCTGTGGCGCAAACCGGATCCGGCTGGCCCGCTGGATTCCCCCCTGTTTAATCCACTGTAACTGTTTTATCGTGCCCTTTTGGAGCCGAATCTGCTGGGAATTTCCGGATACGCAACGATCACAGACAAGGCCGCCTTTTGAAAGATCGAATCCCAGGCGCCTCGAATCCATATCGTCTACTTCTCGCCGGCATACAATACAGTATTCCAAATTAGGGGTGAACCCCGCTATCATTAGAAACCTCATTTGGAAAAGAACACTCAACGCTTCTTGGGGGACATCTCCGTCATTGAGGGAGTTGAGAACATAAAAGAGCAGATCATATACGTCTTTTGCCCTTTCTCCCTCTTCCATCCAATTATAAACGACTTCCGCCCAATAACTGGCATATGCTGTTTTATGGATATCGGACCGAATCTTTGAAAACGGATGGACGATGGACGCCTCCTGCAGCACCGACAATCCTTTTTTTCGGCCCATGCCGATAACGATATCCAATGCTGAAAACAGCTCGAGCACGCCGCCGAACCGCTTGGTGCTCTTCTTCGCCGATTTCGCAATAGCTGCGACCTTGCCCATATTTAAACTCAAAAAGGTGACGATCACATCCCAGTCACCATAATCCATTCGGCGAAGCATAATGGCGGGAGAGTTTTGACTCGGCATGGATCTATAGACCAAGAAAGGTGGTGGCTATGTAAAAATAGAAAAGCACACTGATGATATCAACAGAGGTCGTGACGAAGGGGCCCGTGGCAACTGCCGGGTCGATGTTTATTCTGGCAAACACCATAGGCATCAGGGACCCGAACAATGCCGCAACCGACATTGAGCAGATGAGACCCAGTCCCACGGCTAAGGCTAACGCAATGGTGCTGTATTTCAGCTGGGCAACCAGCCCGATCAGGGTCCCGTAAATCAACCCCAACAGTAACCCGATCAAACACTCTTTCACCACAACCGACCAGATGTCCCGGATATCCAGACGACCGGTGGCAAGTCCGCGAACCACAATCGTGGAAGACTGGGTTCCGATATTTCCTCCCATTCCCATAATGACCGGAATGAATGCCGCAAGATAAGCTAATTTGTAGAGACTTTCTTCAAACCGTCCGATGATATAAAATGCGATCATCCCGCCGAGACAACTGGCAAAAAGCCAGGGAAGCCGAATCCGTGTACTCCTGAGAACCGATTGGGTTTCAACATACTCTTCACCCGCACCGGCCATTTTCAACATGTCTTCGGTGGCTTCCATTCTAAAGATGTCAATTACATCGTCCACGGTAACAATACCCACCAGGCGGTTGGATTCATCCACCACGGGAACAGCCAGGATATCATAACGGGCCACGAGTTTGGCCACCTCCTCCTGGTCCATATCCGTGGTCACTGAGAAAACATCGGTGGTCATAAACTCTTTCAACGACGTTTCAGGCGGAACCACAACGAGCTGTCTCAACGAACTGACACCCACCAATTTTCCATACTCATCCACCACGTATAAATAGAAGGGCATTTCAACATCCTGATGTTCCTCCTGCAAAGACTCGATGGCGGCTTTGGCGGTGGTATCTTCGGTTAACGCAATAAAATCGGGAACCATGATGCCGCCGGCTGTGTCGTCGCCGTAGCTGAGCAGGTCCTCGACTTCCTCAGACTCATCTTTTTTCATTTTCTTCAGGATGTCGTCGGCCGTATCTTCCGGCATCTGCCCCAAAAGATCGGCCACATCATCGGTGGGCATCTCTTCGAAGATATCTGCAATCTCTTGAAGGTCGATCTCTTTTACCAAGTTTAAGAAGACATCCACTTCCAGCCGGCTGAACAGCTCTCCCTTCTGTTCCGGGTCTTCCAGGACATCGAAAAGTCGTCGCTGATCCGGCAACGGCAGGGAATGAAACACTGAAGTGAGATCCGCGGCATGGGTTTTGTTGACGATCTTGCGGAGGTTGCTTGCAGCGCCTCGCCTCAGCAGGCGGCGGATGCTTTCAATTAAAATTCGGTTTCGATCACCATCCATGACAATTTAGTTATTTCTACCGGTTTAATATACGCGTATACACCCCATCAAATTCAAAACTTGTGATAAAGAGATCAGGGAATCTGTACGGTTACCACCTGTCCGTCTTTTCCGGATATCTTAAACGGTTTGTCA
>CAYSUA010000548.1:0-4318 GCA_964433795.1 uncultured Desulfobacteraceae bacterium
AGACAAAAGAGGAGATCCGGGAAGTCAAAACGCGTCTCCATGAAGTGGAACATGACATAGAGGCGGCATACCGCCGCTGGGAAGCGCTCGAAAGCATCGCAAACATTGAAGATCAGGTGTAAGGCCACACCGGCGTCATTTTCAATATACCCGCATCAAGTTTTCACACCCGTGAATTATTTTCGTTCTTTGAACCCTTGGGATCACTCCAACTCTTTTGGAGATGATCCGTATAATATTTACAGATGGTTTTAGCGGGTCCAGGGGGAGTCGGTTGAATCTGCCGATTGTTGCAGTCCGGTCAGGTTCTCCTTTGAATTGAAGAGCCTTTCACACAGCTCGCATTTTCTGTAGGTCACGATCTCGTTTGCGGGGATGCCCAGAGAAGAGGCCATGGGGGTGAGTCCGACCGTTTTGACGGCATGGAACAAACGGTTTCTTTCATACTTTTGAAACAAGGATTCGACCGAATGGTCGTTTAGGTTGCCGAGATACAAAAAGCCTGTTAGGTCAAACCGGTCCCCGGCATCGCAGCAGGCGAACATATCGAGTTGCGGGGACAGATAGGGATTCATGTCGCATCGGTTGGCGTTGTAATCGGTAAACACCTTGGGGCGGTTGAAATCCCGGGCACGTCCAAAATATATGACCGGCTCGGGGAAAAACCGCAACCCGTTATCTCTTAGATACTGCTCATAGGGCTCATCCTGTTTTGAAAAGTCGGTGACAAAAGAGATGAAATAATCGAGCCCCAGCTTTTTGCTGCTTTGAGCGGCGGAAACAATATTGTCACGCTCCACATGTTTTTGATGCCAGCGGCTGTAACTGATCCTGAGCTGCGCCAGGCCCGCCGCCTTAAGCTCCGAAACGACGTCGTCCGCGCGCCGGGGTGTTTTGGCCCAAAACCCGTTGGTGACCACCCGCGAATAGATCCCGTTTTCTTTGCACACCCCCAAGAGTTCGACCATGTCGTTTAAAAACAGAAGCGGTTCCCCGGCGGTAAAACTGATCCCCTTCACATGGGCAAAAGCCATTTCAGAGACGATCGCCTTGGCCCGGGCGAGATCCATTTTCTCTTTTTTCTGATCGTCGTCCGCGGCGACACAATGCCCGCATTTGATATTGCATTGGGTTGAATACCCGAATGCTATTTTTCTGAAACTATTCAACGTTCGACCTTATGCGCAGATTTGCAGTGACCCTCAAGGAATCAAAAAATCGGTCCTTTTGAATGGGCGCCCGCGTTAAATCCAAGCTATCGGGTCAACTGGCGATATTTTATCCGCTTGGGCACATCGGCGTCTGCGCCCAGCCGCTTTTTGCGGTCCGCCTCGTAGTCGGTCCAGTTGCCGTTAAAAAAGACCACCCGGCTCTCACCTTCAAAGGCCAGAATGTGGGTGGCAATGCGGTCCAGAAACCACCGGTCGTGGCTGATGACGACCGCACACCCGCCGAAGTTTTCAATCGCCTCTTCAAGGGCGCGGAGGGTGTTTACATCCAGATCGTTGGTCGGCTCGTCCAGCAGGATGACGTTGGCCCCCTCTCTCAGCATTTTGGCCAGATGAACCCGGTTGCGCTGGCCGCCGGAAAGGGTCGCCACCTTTTTCTGCTGCTCTGTGCCGGTGAAATTGAACCGGGCCACATAGGCCCGGGAGTTGACCTGCCGCCGGCCAAGCTCGATCTGCTCGTTGCCGCCGGTGATCTCCTCAAAGATGCTTTTGTCCGGGTCGAGCTCCCTGCCCTGGTCCATATACGCCAGCCGGACCGTCTCTCCGATATTAAATACGCCGCTTTCTGCGCTTTCCTGACCGGTGATCATCCTGAACAGGGTGGTTTTCCCGGCCCCGTTGGGTCCGATGACCCCCACGATACCGCCCGGGGGCAGTCGGAAGCTCATGTTTTCCACCAGCAGCCGGTCGCCGAATCCCTTGGTGACGTCATCCGCCTCGATGACCACATCACCCAGGCGCGGGCCGGGCGGAATGTAGAGTTCGAGTTCCTTTTCCCGCTGCTCCGCCTCCTGGGAGATCAGTTCTTCATAGGCGTTGACACGGGCCTGGCTCTTGGCGTGGCGGCCCTTGGGCGACATGCGGATCCACTCCAGCTCCCGGGCCAGGGTCTTTTGCCGGGCGCTTTCCGCCTTTTCCCCTCTGCGGAGCCGCTCCTGCTTCTGCTCCAGCCAGCTAGAATAGTTCCCCTTGAAGGGGATGCCCCGGCCCCGGTCCAGCTCGAGAATCCAGCCGGCCACGTTGTCCAGAAAATACCGGTCGTGGGTAACGGCGATGACGGTGCCGGGATATTGCTGGAGGTGGTGTTCGAGCCAGGCCACGCTCTCGGCATCCAGATGGTTGGTCGGCTCGTCCAGCAGCAGAATGTCCGGTTTCTGAAGCAGCAGGCGGCACAACGCCACCCGGCGCCTTTCACCGCCGGAGATGGTTTTGACCGGCGTTTCCGGAGGCGGGCAGCGCAAGGCGTCCATGGCCATTTCGAGCCGGGAGTCGAGGTCCCAGGCATCCAGGTCGTCCAGCCGCTCCTGCACTTCCCCCTGGCGCTCGATGAGCTTTTCCATCTCATCGTCTGCCATCGGTTCGGCAAACCGGTTGTTGATTGCTTCGAACTCCTTGACCAGATCGACGGTTTCCTGCACCCCTTCCTCCACCACCACCCGGACGGTCTTTTCCGAATCCACCAGCGGCTCCTGCTCCAGATACCCCACCGTGTACCCTTCAGACAGGATGGTCTCGCCGTTGAACTCCTTGTCCACACCGGCCAGAATTTTCAGCAGCGACGATTTGCCCGCGCCGTTCAGCCCGAGCACGCCGATCTTGGCGCCGTAGAAATATGACAGGGAAATGTCCTTCAGTACCGCTTTCTTATCGTAAAACTTGCTGACTCCGACCATCGTATAGATGACTTTGTTGACTTCGCTGCTCATGGTTTAATAACTCCCCCGTTCATATTCATGCTATTGTCACCAATGGATTGCTTAAAGGATGTCCCGGCTGTCCTAATCGGTTCTCCATGGCCTTAACATAAGTTTTGCGAACCAAGGTTTTCAACAAAGGTCAAACGGAGATTTACCCTGTTAAATGTGCTTTGCACCCTCATCGCAGTGAGGATTTAACAGGATTAATCCCGTTAAATGCATAGTTAATTTAACTGGGACTTGACCTCTTTTTTGTTCACCCCTATTAATTTAAGAATGTCCAGGGCCAAGGTCTGGCCCCAAGTCACTGCTGGTCGTTGGGCTCTAAAACAAAGTAATTGATGAAATTATTTAGTACGACTTTTGCATCCGGGGTGTTCCTTAAATGCTTATTAACGGCTCTTATATCGACATCTTTGGGTGACACATCTTCTTTTCCGGCATGCAAAAGAGCCTTCATGATTTCAATTGAGAATTCAGGGTGGAACTGTACACCTCGGATGTTATCATTTATTGCAATGGCCTGGTTTTGAGTATAATCGTTAAAAGCCAAAGATTGAATGCCCGGTGTGAGGTCGTCTACAATATCACCATGTGCCATCAATACTTCCAATTGGTTGTCCATCCCCCGAAAAAGTTTATCTTTCCTACCCTGCCCTGATAACGTGATCGTAACGGTTCCAAATTCTCTCGGGCTTTTGTTTTTGATCTCAGCGCCGAATGTTTGCCCCAGCAATTGATGGCCAAAGCAAACGCCCAGTATGGGAGTATTTTTTTTCGCGGCATTTTCAATATAATTTTTCAACCGGTTAACCCATGGGTCATTTCCCGAACTTAACATATATTCTGAGCCGCCTATTATAATTCCCGATATATTCTCGGGAGATGGGAATTGACTGGTTTTATATGCATTTATATTCGTAAAAGTTATTCTGTCACTAATACTACTATCCATGGATTCCACAAACCATTTGGAATCATCCAATAAAAGATATTCCTGTTTATTATCAAAAAAGTATTTTAATTGATCGCGCAAATAACAATTAATGAGTAGTATGTTCACTGTATCTGATTCCTTTTTTGTCGGTCTTCGCTCCAGGCGGCGAAATTTCGCTTTGCTCAACCTGCTGCCCCGAACTTGATCGGAGGTTTGGAAGTCTGTAAACGATCAGGAAGGCAAATATAAGATATTTTGAGTATCATAACACACGATGCCGCCGCATCACATCTTTTACTTTGATATCGAAGTCGGAATAACGCATTAAAACAAGACCGTTTCCATAGGGGATGGGATCGGATCCTGATTTTCAAGAGTTTGGTTTGAATCATTAATGCCGATAAATTAGCCACAGACCCACACAGACAAACACAGACGGTTATCCATTTTTCTTT
>CAYSUA010000549.1:0-4301 GCA_964433795.1 uncultured Desulfobacteraceae bacterium
ACTGGGTGCAGCCCTTCAAGCCGGAATGGTTTGAAGGGTTTTTTTGTTTGGCGCCCGACCCCTTTTCAGTGGTCATAGCTGCGGGTTCGTAGATTATGAAAGGGAAGGGAGGAGAATCTGGCTATGAAAAAATGGAAACAAACGGTTGTTGCGGTTATCTGCATGGTTATGGTCGTGATTGTTGCGGCACATGCGGAAGGCTATGGAAAGAAAGAAAAGAAAAGGATTGGTATTTTATTGGTTGCTTTCGGTTCTACCATACCGGAGGCGCAGGTTTCATTTGAGAATATCGACAGGGCGGTAAAGGCTTCTTTTTCGAAGATTCCCGTACGATGGGCCTATACATCGCATATGATCCGTAAGAAGCTGGCAAGATCCGGAAAGTATTTGGATTCGCCGGAAATTGCCTTGGCAAAAATGTTGGATGAGGGATTTACCCATGTGGCCGTCCAATCTCTGCATACTATCGGGGGGTACGAATTTCACGACCTGAGGCAAACCGTGCATCAATTTCAATACCCCGGTGGATTTAAGCATATACTGTTGGGGTTTCCTCTACTTTCCTCGCAGGAGTCCATGCAGCGGGCCAGAGATGCGATTCTGGCAAACAGTCCGAAAGAGAGGAAACAGAATGAAGGGGTGGTGTTAATGGGGCACGGCACCCATCATCCCAGCAACGCCTTTTATGCGGCGTTGATGTTTCAGATTCAGCGAAAGGATCCTAATATTTTTATCGGTTGTGTGGAGGGGTATCCGGAAATTGATGAAATCATTGCCATGCTGAAGGAAAAAAGCATCAAGAAAGTTTATTTGATGCCCTTTATGTCGGTTGCCGGTGATCATGCCCGCAACGACATGGCCGGGGATGAGGCGGATTCCTGGAAATCCATATTAACAAAGGCCGGCATCGAACCGGTTCCCATACTCAAGGGAACCGCAGAATATGAGAATATGGTGGATATCTGGGTGGATCATCTGGGGACTATTCTCGATCAATTATAAATTATTTCTAATGTTTGCAATATGTTGAAATTAAGATTGTTTTTGAACCGCAGAATGCTGAACAGAGTATAACGAATTTCGAATTTTTCCTATACTTCTGCGGTTCTAAATTCCTTGTTCGATATTCGATATTTAAAATTTCAAAGTGACGATTTCAATGCAGAAGAATAGCCCTCAGGAAATACGGTTTAAGCAACGGACTTTCAGTCTTCAGGTTTCGCTTCTGGCCCTTATCTTATTGTTTATGATCATCTTATCTGCTGGCATGGGATATCTGGATATTTCATTTATGGATGTGGTTAAGATTTTTGCCGGTAAGATTACCAACAATGAAGGGTTTTGGGCGGATATGGATAGACTCTACCCGGTTGTGGTAACGGATGTGCGCCTGCCGCGGATTCTCACATCGGCCATTGTCGGCGGCGGTTTGGCTGTATCGGGCGTTATATTCCAGGGCATTTTGCTGAATCCCCTGGCAGATCCCTATACCTTGGGTGTTTCTGCCGGCGCCGCATTCGGCGCGTCCATAGCTATTATGCTGAATATCGGTTTGTTGGGTAATTATTCCGTTCCGCTGCTTGCATTTGTAGGCGCTGCCTGCACACTGGTCTTTGTCATTTATCTGTCTGCATCCAGCGGAGGCGTTTCATCAAACAACCTGATTCTTTCAGGCATTATCGTAGCCGCCATACTGTCTGCCGGAATTAGTTTCCTGAAATACATCGCAGATGAGCAGGTTTCCATTATTATCTTCTGGCTCATGGGGAGTTTCGGTTCCAAAACCTGGACAGATGTCGTTTTGACTTTCTTCTCGGTGTTCACCGGTTTTTTGGTATTCATCTTCTTTGCCAGGGACCTCAACCTGATGTCACTCGGATCCCGCACCGCGTCTTCTCTTGGCGTAGATACCCAGAGGGTTTCAATTATTTTGCTGGTTACGGCTTCTCTGGTGACTGCCATGTGCGTTTCGGTGTCCGGCATTATCGGGTTTGTGGGATTACTCATCCCTCATTTGATGCGGTTTCTAACCGGACCCGATAACCGCAGGCTGATTCCCGTTTCATTGCTGGCGGGCGCCATTCTGCTTTTATGTGCGGATACGGTTACCCGCGCCATACTTCCCTCTGAGATTCCCATCGGCGTTCTTACAGCGCTGATCGGCGGCCCCTTCTTTTGTTATATTTTCAGAAAACGCCAAATGGGAGTGGTTGATTAACATCATGTCATTTCAGGTTGAAGACATCAGTTTTTTCTACGGGGAGAAAAAGATCCTCCAGCAGCTTTCCCTGATTTTCGAGCCCGGGAAGTTTTACGGCCTTATCGGTCCCAACGGATGCGGCAAGAGCACGCTCCTGGATATCCTGATACGGGTGAGGAAGCCGGCCTCCGGACGCATAAATTTCAATGGAAAGACCCTTGATGGGTACTCGAAAAGGGCCCTGTCAAAAGCCATGGCACTGGTCCCCCAAAATTTTTATATCAACTTTCCCTTTACGGCGGAGGAAGTTGTGATGATGGGGCGTTATCCCCATATCCCTCGATTTGCACAGGCCGCGGTTGAAGATATCCGGATGGTAAACAATATCATGAAGCGGACCGAAACCGAGCAGTTCAAGAATCGGTTCATTTCAGAGCTCAGCGGTGGTGAGCGGCAGCGTGTGGTAATTGCCCGGGCGCTGGCCCAGGATACGCCGTTTCTATTTCTAGATGAAGCCACATCGAATCTGGATATCAAACATGCGTTGAGTCTGCTCAATCTTGCCAAAGAAGGAACGGAAAAGTCGAATAAAACCGTGGTTTCGGTGATGCAGGACATCAATCTGGCCGCCCTTTTCTGTGACGAGTTTGTTTTCATGAAAGAGGGGCAGGTGGTCATGAGTGGTCCTGCCCGGGAAACGTTAAAAAATGAAACTTTAAAAGAAGTATTTGATGTGGATTCGAAAATTACCTTTGACGATTATGCCGATGCAAACCAGGTGGTCTTTCGGCGGTAATGTGCAAATGAAATCTATAACCCGAATAAACCCGCCAGAGAGAGGCGGACAAGCTGGAAATAACAAATAACAAATAACAAATAACAAATAACAAATAATATCCAATGACCCAAATCACAAATTCAAAACAAAGATATGATGTTAAATATCCAAATCGTTTCGTTTCGGTCATTGGAATTTTGAATTTTGAATTTATTTGGAATTTGGTGCTTGTATATTGGTATTTTGTCAATAATTGCACAGTTATAATTTGTAAGGAACGAAGATATCGTAAGTCTTTTCTTCTTTTGGGTCTACTGGTTTTCCTGCCATCCCTTGCAATGGGGGATACCGCGTTTCGGATTGAAGGACCGGATCTTATCGTAGACCAGGCCGGTAGAAAAATACACGCAAGGAAACCGTTTAAGAGAATTATCTCCCTGTACGGTGCACATACGGAGAATCTTTTTTCATTGGGGTTGGGAAGAGAAACGGTCGGTGTTACACGCCACGAGGCATACCCTCCTGAAGCTTTGGCAAAACCGAGGTATTCATACCGGGAGGATCCCGAAAAATTCATGGCTGCCCAGCCGGATCTTGTTTTGATACGCCCGATGATCGATCGTGGTTATCCGCAGCTGATGGCGCGTTTGGAAAAAAGCGGAATTGCCGTGGCCTCCTTACAGCCCGGAAGCGTAGTGGACATGTACACCTACTGGATGATCCTGGGCCGGCTTACGGGAAAGGAAGAAAGTGCAAAGAAGATGATCGACCATTTTAAAGCGGCAGTCTCTTCATTACGATCCATTACTGAAAAACTGGCGGTGAGGAAAAGGGTCTATTTTGAAGCCGTTCACAGTAAAATGAAGACCTTCTCTCCAGGTTCCATGACGATTTTTGCACTTGAAACTGCCGGCGGTATTAACGTTGCAGCCGATGCAAAGCCTGTTCGGAAAACCAATATCGCGGCATACGGAAAAGAGCGGATTCTTTCCCATGCCAGAGAGATAGATGTGTTCCTGGCACAATTTGGGGCAATGAATCGGCCGACGGTTTCTCAAATAAGTAATGAACCCGGTTTTCAAGCCATCAAAGCCATAAAGGAGAATCAGGTATACATTATCGATGAGAAGATTGTATCCCGTCCCACGATGCGATTGTTGAAGGGGATATACGAAATCGGTTCAAAGCTGTATCCGGAGCTTTTTATGGAAGAAATTCTTAAAACCATTGAATATGAGAAAAAATAGTAAACGATATTTTAGATAATAAGCCGCAGACTCACGCAGACATACGCAGACTTTTTGCCTGGGCGACGATGCCCAG
>CAYSUA010000550.1:0-4285 GCA_964433795.1 uncultured Desulfobacteraceae bacterium
CACAATACACTAAATACTTGATGAATTCGACTTTTTACGAATTCATCAATTCTCAATATTCAATATCGAAACAAGGAGGTGATGTCATGTTTCATGGTGAGCTTGATGTGCAGACGGCACTGGGGCTGAAGGAACTTAGAAGCCGAATAGGCGCGGC
Source organism: uncultured Desulfobacteraceae bacterium (assembly GCA_964433795.1). Lineage (GTDB taxonomy): Bacteria > Desulfobacterota > Desulfobacteria > Desulfobacterales > SURF-15 > DUZK01. The sequence continues at coordinate 158 of CAYSUA010000550.1, forward strand.
GGACATACCGCCTTCACAACTGGACGAAAGCATTAATATCGCCACATGGAATATTCGGGAGTTCGGCAAACGGCCCAGGAGCGATGCATCGATCCATTACATAGCGGAGATACTGAACCAATTCGATCTCATTGCCATTACCGAGCTTCGCAAGAATATGGCTGACCTCGGCCGTGCAATGAAAATCCTTGGCCCGTATTGGCACGTTGTGTTCTCGGACTGGGTAGGAGACTGGGGTGGAAACTGGGAAAGAGTGGCCTACCTCTTTGATAAACGGGCTGTCGTCTTTACCGGCTTTGCCGCAGAGGCAGACGCACCGAGAAAGAAGAACAAGAAAACAGGCGAATACGTCCCGGCTTTTTCCTGGTGGCGGATGCCCTATATCGCATCATTTCGAGCAGGTAGCTTTGATTTTGTCCTCATCACGGCCCATATCCGATGGGGAAAAAACAAAAAATCCAGAATACGCCCCCTTAAACTTCTGGCGGAATGGATAGATAAAAGACACAAAGACCCTTTTACCATTGATAAAGACATTATTCTCATGGGCGATTTTAATATCCCAAAGATCAACGATGACCTCTTCAAGGCGATCACGAGCAAGGGGCTTGAGATGCCGAAGGCGTTGCGAGGAATAAAACATGGGTCCAACCTTGCAAAAGACAAACGGTACGATCAAATCCTACATTATCCGAGCACTACCAACGTATTTACAAATCGCGCAGGTGTACTCGATTTCTACAAAGGCGGCGTCAAGGGCATAAAGGGTCTCTACCCTGAAGATACGCCCACCAAAAGGAAATTTACCTTTGAGCTTTCAGACCATCTGCCGCTGTGGATTCAAATCAACACCGATACGTTGGACGAACAGCTAGACCAGATCATCAACCCCAGAGGTGAAGCATAAAAAGATACTTCAAACCCGCCATCGGCATACCGGATGAGCATATCGTGATTACTTACAATAGTTCCTTCGAGACGTTATTGACACCAAGAATGAATTGTAATACTCTTTATAGAAATTATTACATTTAATATATTGGAGCAATGTAATGCAAAATGTTTCTAAGATTACTGTTAAGGGTCAGGTAACCATTCCAAAGAAGGTTAGGGACGAACTCGGAGTAACCCCGGGAGATATTATCGTTTTTTCGAAAAAGGGAGGTGATATCGTAATAAAACCGGCCGGCACCCTGCTTGATTTGAAGGGGGTTATCGTTAGCCCCAAAAAGATAAAAGATTGGGGCTCTGTTCGGAAAAGTGTAAGAAAATCAGTTGTAAAAAGGGTCATGGAGGGCATGGAATGAAGGACCCTGTTTGTTTTGTAGATACCAATGTTTTTGTCCGGTATTTGACCGGAGACGATGAAGAAAAGGCGTCGGCTTTTGAAAGATTGCTGGTTCAGGCAGAATCCGGAAAGACTAGATTGGTTACTTCAGAGATCGTTATCGCTGAACTTGTCTGGGTCCTGGAATCTTTCTATAAACTGAAACCTTCGGTTATTGTCGAGCTAATAAGGGCTATCTTGAATACAGAAGGGCTAATAATCAAGGGTTCCGATTTGATTGAAAGGACGCTGGATATTTATGAATCTCAAAACATCGACTTTATCGATGCGCACATCATTGCATATATGCAATCAAACCATATAGAGACGCTATATTCCTTTGACAAGAGACATTTATCGAAAGTCGGCGGTATTCATCGCGTTGAACCATAGCCCGCCCACCTGTATCTGCTCATCCACCATCTCTTCCAGTATTACATCATCCCCACTGTGCCCAGACGGTCGACAACCGCTCTGATCCGCTCCAGCGCCTCGTTTAGAATCGAGCGGGGGCAGGCAATATTGAACCGCTCGAACCCTTCTCCTTCCGGTCCGAATAACTCGCCTTCATCCAGAAAAATACGTGCCTCCTGCATCAGCAGTGCTTTTCGGGCAGCCGCGTCGAGTCCCAATGCACGGCAATCGACCCACACCAGATAGGTCCCTTCCGGAGGGATAATTTTAAGCTGGGGCAGGTGTTCGGCCATATACGCCGCCATGAAACGGTAGTTGGATTCAATGTACGCCATGGTGGCGGTCAGCCAGGCTTCGCCGTGATTATAGGCGGCTTCCGTGGCTACGATGCCGAAGGCATTTGCACCTTTTAAGCCGTTTCGCGCCAGTATCCGGGCAAATCGCTTCCGTAAATCCGGGTTGGGGATGATGATGTTTGAAGTTTTTAATCCCGCCAGGTTGAAGGTTTTGCTTGGAGCCGTGCAGATAATACTCTGTTGGACGAAGGTTTCGTTTAATCCGGCAAAAGGGGTGAATGTAAATCCGTCATAAATCAGGTCGCAATGAATTTCATCGGATATTATGAGAACGTCGTTTTCAAGGCATATTTTACCGAACCGGGTTAATTCCTCGGCCGTCCACACACGGCCGATCGGATTGTGGGGGCTGCATAAAATGGCCAGTGTCACCGAGGGATCGGCGGTTTTTTCAGCCAAATCATCAAAATCCATATGATAACGGCCGTTATCATATGCCAACGTGTTTGACACAATCGTACCGCCGTTGTTTTTGATTGCGTCAAAGAACGGATAGTAAACCGGTTGTTGAACGAGCACCTTCTCATCCGGCCTTAAAAAAGCCTGTACCATCATATTGACTGCCGGAACAACACCGGGTGCCAGTAGGATCCAGTCACGCTCAACGGAGTAGCCATAGCGTCGGGCCATCCAATTAGTTACCGCTTCATAGTAACCGTCTGCGGGCATTGTGTAGCCGAAGATACCGTGCTCGGCACGGTTCTTGAGCGCCTCGATGACTGCCGGCGGTGCTGGGAAATCCATATCGGCTACCCACATCGGCAAAAGGCGGTCTTTACCGTGTTTGGGGTCGGAATGGTCGCCGTATTTCATTTGGTCGCCATCGTGTAAGAATTCCCATTTTATGCTGCATGTACCGCGACGATCAATCTCTTCATCATAATCAAAGCGCATCTTTTTTTCTCCTTAGTGGTTTTTCAAAAACAATCGGTCGCCTTTCGTTTGTTTATTCCGTTCAACGCTTTCCACTCCACTGCATAAGGCGCCTTGGATGATTCGGCTGCCTGGAAGTTCGTAACGTTCCTATAGCATTTCTAATAAAGAGTAAATTGGAATTTTTGATTGGGTGGGGCAATCTCTATGTCGCCGGAGGGCTCGTTGGCAGCGTGTGGGTCTTCGATCCGGCTGGGAAATTGATCCTGCTCATCGAATTTCCCGAAGGTCCGGCCAACCTGGCCTGAGGCGGCGAAGGCCGGCGTACGCTCTTTGTAACGGCGAGGACTTCCGTGTATCGCCTCCCCATGAACGCTGCCGGGGTGCCGGGAACAGGATAATGTCACACCACCGGATACGCTCCGATCCTGTTTCTATCTAATTTCTATTTTTTCCCAAATTTTCAGGCCTTGTAACTCATGGAATCGCTTTGCACGTAGAATGTCGACTTTCCTTAAAACGGTATTTAAAGCACCCAAAATAGCGGTTTAAGCTGTTATTCTGATACTGAATTTAGCTTTTTATATATTATTTCAGTTTGTTGTCTCGGCCCGACCCCCACCTCCCACCTCTGGATTCAAATCAATACCGATACTCTGGACGAACAGCTCGACCAGATCATCAATCCCATCGGAAACGCATAGAAAGATATTTCAAAATCGCCTTCGTCATACCGGATGAATATATCTTGATTACGCTGGTTGCAGTGGGATTTCCCGGTGATTATTCGTTTTTAAATGAAAAACATAAAACCCTTGGAAACAGTCCCAGAGACCGGAAGCCGGAGTCGGAAGTCATCTGTTACAACCAATGGGAATTTGGTTAGTTGTCACCGGCCGAAGATGATTTCACTATGTTGAAAATTGAGATCTACTTGACTTGACAACCACCAGCGATGATATCTGTAATTTTACCAAAATTGGAATAATCTCAATGGTTCACTACCCGAGGTTTTGATGATACTATTCTCTTATGTGGCCACTTTAATTATGTATTGAGATTTAATTCCTCTCTAATTCCATTTTCTTCTTAAAAGAAAGAAAGTACCTATTCACAGGGTTAATGTAACGTTATAACCATGTGAAATTACACACAAAA
>CAYSUA010000551.1:0-4281 GCA_964433795.1 uncultured Desulfobacteraceae bacterium
CGCGAAGCGATTGACTGTTTTTGCCTCCGCAAGTCGCGGAGGCAAAAGGTCCGTGCCCGTCTGTGTGTGTCGAGCGAACAATGTGAGCGGGTGGCTAATAAAAAAAGTTTCTCTAAAAATCAATATCTAACATGCTTGAATCAAGAAAGGGGGTCTGCCCATGTCCATCGAGATCGGCGCCAATGTCAAACAACCGTCCAATAAGGCAATCGAAGGCTTCCGGAAACTATTGGATACATACGGCTCCATTACCCCAGGTGTATCGGATTGCATGAACCGGCTAAACGCCATGGACTCCGATATCATACCGCTATTTCCGGGGATCCGCCTGGTCGGGACGGCTCTTACCGTAAAAACCACGGCTTCGGATATTGCCCCGGTCATCAAAGCCCTGGAATACATCGAACCCGGACATGTCCTCATTATCGATACGCACAATTCCAAAAACACGGCGTTTTGGGGTGAAATCGTCGCCATAGAGGCGGAACGAAAGGGGGCTGCGGGAATCATTCTGGACGGTGCGGTTCGAGATGTTGTTGAATTGAGAGAGATGAAATTTTCCGTGCTCTGCAGGGGCATTGCGCCGAATGTCGCAAGCCTGGTCGGTTTCGGCTATATCAACGTGCCCGTCCAATGCGGCGGGGCAGCGGTAAGTCCGGGAGATATCGTGATCGTTGACGATAACGGGGCCGTCGTTGTTCCCTGTGACCATGGGGACGCCGTGCTTGAAAAGACCCGAAAGTTTCTCGAAGATGAGGAAAGTGTGACCGCCAGAGTCAAAGCCGGAGAGACCCTGAGTCAAATCTTGGGGCTGGATAAGCTGGAGCAAGGGACTATTGACCACACCCGGGTTTTTAAATCCGAGTGAACCCAAATCCCACCCGGTCGACACTCAAACGATTGGATCTGGAAGACGTGGGCCAATAATAATACAAGAATCATATGAGCGCTGATCCCATCTCTTCCCGTCGAAAGGCGGTGGGCTTTCTGATATTGACTGCGGTACTCTGGAGCAGCAGCGGCTTGTGCATTAAAATGATCCATTGGGGACCGCTGGCTATTCTGGGCGGCCGCAGCATCGTTGCCGCCGTGGTGTTTTTGATTTATCTCCGCCGCCCTGAGTTCCGCTGGTCCCGGGTGCAGGTTGCCGGGGCACTTGCATATACTTCGAGCCATCTGTTTTTTATCATCGGTACAAAGCTTACGGTGGCGGCCAATGTGGTTTTCCTGACGTTTACTTCACCCATCTATATTATTCTGTTCGGATACTGGTTTTTAAACGAGCGGCCGTACCGGGCCGATTGGGTGGCTATGGCCGCCATATTTACAGGAATGTTTCTGTTTTTCGGGGATGACTTGAGCCTGAACGGGATGCGGGGGAATCTATGCGGCGCGTTGGCCGGAGTGGCCCTGGCGATGATGATTATGTGTATGCGGCGACAAAAGATGGGGGTTCCGGCCAATACGATTCTTCTGGGGAATTTTTTCGGGGCAATAATTGGGCTGCCTTTTCTTCTCCAAGAAACATTTACGCTCTCAAGCGTCAGCACCATCCTTTTTCTCGGAATATTTCAAATCGGTATTTCATTTATACTTTACTCTATCGCCATCAAACATGTCCATGCACTCGAGTCGAATCTGATTGTGACCCTGGAACCTGTTTTGAATCCGGTTTGGGTATTTCTGGTCCTGGGAGAGATTCCCGGCAAATTAGCGTTTATGGGCGGGATATTGGTACTCGGGGCCGTCATTGCCCGGGCCGTCGTCAGCTCCCATACGGTTCCGGATGAAGTAGTTTGAATTACATAGCAAAAGGATCTGTCTATGAATCTAAGCAACCTGCTGACTCAAACGGCACGACTCTTTCCCGATAAGATCGCTATTAAACATGGGTCGAAAACAATGACCTATGCGCAATTCAATTCCAGGGCCAATCGTTTGGCCAATGCCCTTCGAAATCTCGGGATCCGACAAGGAGATAACATCGCGATTCTGCAATACAACTGCCCGGAATTTTATGAAACCCTTTTCGCATGCTTTAAATGCGGCTGCGGGACGATCCCCATCAACTTTCGCTTACATCCCAAAGAGTTCGCCTTTATCATCGATCACTCCGAGGCGAAAGCAGTCATTTTGTCCAATGAGTTCAATACGTCCATCCTGGATGTCCAAGCACGCATCCCCGGGGTCAAACACCTGATCGCGCTATCGGAAAACGGGGAAGACTTTCTTGACTACGAGGAACTGCTTCTCAATTCTCCGGGCAGTTTCGTCGATGTCGATGTCGCCCCCGACGACCTGGCCTGGTTGTTTTATACATCCGGCACCACCGGGATGCCGAAGGGGGCCATGTTGACCCACCGCATCCTGTTGGCCATGTCCATGGGTTTCTACGCCGACATGTGTCCGGGTTTCGGCCCGGACGATGTGATCCTGCATGCAGCTCCTCTTTCCCACGGCTCGGGACTCTATGGGCTGCCGAACATCGTAAAAGGAGCGTTTAACATCATTTTAGAATCGAAATCCTTTGATCCGGAGCAAGTCTTTAGAACCATCGAAAAGCACCGGGTAACCAACATGTTCGCCGCCCCCACCATGGTCAAGATGATGATCGATCATCCGGCTGTGGATCAATACGACCACAGCTCTTTGCGTTCCGTCATATACGGGGGCGCGTCTATGCTGGTTGAAGATCTCAAAAAGGCGATTCAAAAGCTCGGCCCTTGTCTGGTACAGCTTTACGGACAGGGCGAATCACCCATGACCATCACCTACCTGCCCCATAGAGACCATATTTTAAACATTACGGCCGAACAGGAGAAACGGCTGGCGTCTGCCGGAATCCCTCGAACCGGAGTTGAAGTTAAGATTTTCGACACAAACGATGACGAACTCCCGGCAGGCGAGATCGGAAATATTGTCACCCGCTCTGACCTGGTTATGAAGGGGTACTGGCGAAATCAAGAGGCTACGGCCGCCACGGTTCGAAACGGCTGGCTCGACACCGGTGACATGGGATATATGGATGAAAACGGGTATGTGTTCCTCATGGATCGCTCTAAAGACATGATCATCAGCGGCGGGGAGAACATCTACCCCAGGGAAATCGAAGAGGTACTGATCAAGCATCCGGCGGTGCAGGAGGTTTCCGTCATCGGGGTGCCGGACCCCAAATGGGGAGAAGCCATCAAGGCCGTCGTTGCACTGGTGCCGGGTGAGTCTGCTACAGAAGAAGAACTGATCAGCTTCTGTAAAGATAATATCGCCAGCTACAAGAAACCGAAATCCGTAGATTTTATCGAAGCGTTGCCGAAAAACAACTACGGCAAGATTCTGAAGAGAGAGCTCCGAGCCGTCTACTGGAAGGACAGCGAAAGAGAAGTATAGAAAAAATTGATGAGGAGTTTTTCATGGCAAATCGATTGAAAGGTGGGGTCGCATTGATTACAGGCGTCGGGTCGGTCGGGCCCGGTTGGGGAAATGGAAAGGCCATTGCCGTGTTGTTCGCAAGGGAGGGGGCCAGGGTATACGGTGCCGACATCAACACTGCTGCAGCCGAAGACACAAAAAGTATTATTGGAAAAGAAGGCGGCAAATGTGAGGTTCAACAAGCCGACGTGTCCGACTCCAAGCAAGTCGGAAGTCTGGTGAACCGATGCGTGGAGACCTATGGAACCATCGATATTCTGGTCAACAATGTAGGTATCGTCGAAGTCGGGGGCCCGGTCGAACTGAGTGAGGAAAGTTGGGACAGGATAATGGCCGTCAATGTGAAAAGTGTCTTTTTAACCTTAAAGCATTGCCTGCCGGTTATGGAACAGAAAGGGTCCGGAGCCATTGTGAATATCTCTTCCATTGCCGCACTCCGATTTACCGGATATCCGAGCTGTGCGTACAATGCATCCAAAGGTGCAGTGAATCAACTGACTCAGAATGTGGCCATCCAATATGCAGGAAAAGGGATACGGGCAAACTGTATTCTGCCGGGACTGATGAATACTCCGATGATTCAGGAACCGCTTAAGAAAACCTATGCGGGTGGTGATATCGATAAAATGATTGCGATTCGAGATAAGCAGTGCCCTACAGGAAAAATGGGCAATGCCTGGGATATCGCCCATGCGGCCCTGTTTTTGGCATCCGATGAAGCAAAATACATTACCGGTGAAAACCTGGTTGTGGACGGGGGGATAACCGCCAAGTTCACCTAGAAGCTATCTCAAAAATGCATCTAACGCTCAATGGCTGCGTTGCAAGCCTCTTCAAAATGCTCACATACTA
>CAYSUA010000552.1:0-4255 GCA_964433795.1 uncultured Desulfobacteraceae bacterium
CGAAAGGATCATCCTTTTTATAAAAAGTGGTTACGCTACTACCTATATTTTTTTGTTAAGTATCATTATGAATTATCAATTAAGGAAAGTCTTCCGCATTTTATTCAAAAGTTACGGTATAAAAAACAGAATAATCAGCAACAGAGGCAGGCTTCAAATGCAATATCATTATATTATGAGATAGAATTATCTGATTCAAAAAATAAAATTGCAACAAAGAAGAAGAATAAAAAAATGCTGCCAGGGAACTGGTGTGGCAGTTCTTTTTCCCAGCCAAGATATTAACCTTAATTCCTGATACACAGGAATACCGGCGTTACCACCTTCACGAACGCCATGTCCGTAAAGCGATCAAAAGGGCCGTTAAAAAGAACAAAATCGGAAAGCGAGCTTCCGCCAATACGTTCCGACACAGTTACGCGAGTCATCTATTGGAAGCCAATTATGATATCCGAACCATTGCCGCCAAACCATTGACCGCTCATGAGGCGGTGGATGCGGTAATAGTGTTTTAATTGATTTAATGCCTTTTACTGCTATGTCCTACCCGGTATCGGGTTAGACACCTTCTTTCCTATCCAAGAGAGAGCCGAAACCTTGTCTCCCTCTTTTTACCGTTTTTGTGTTCGATAACCAGCTTGATAAACCAGACCTTGGCTCCCTTAAACTTATTGGCTTCGATATTGCCCAATACGTTACCGGTAATGGATTTATTGATCTTCTTGGAAACTTTTTTCCATTTTTTGGGTGATTCACCAGAGCCGATTTCAAGCCAGGCTTTTTTTAGTCTGTCGGATGCAACGGATCCGATGACCTGGACCACGGGCCCCTTCTTGCCTCGAACCACTTTGACGCCGTGTATGGCTCCGTCAATGAAAAATTTGGGATCGGCCCCCAATGCAGCGCTTGCATCTAGAAGTCCATACCCGGTGTACTGATCCTTGCCCGGGATCTCAATATCTGTTGCAGACTGTAGCAGCATCCGTTTTAGTTCCTGGCTTTTAAGGCCGGGGTTTTTTGAAAGAATCAGCGATGCCGTACCGGTAACAATTGGGGCGGAAAAAGAGGTCCCGCTGGCACGGTAATACCGTTTGTCTTCTCCCACGTAGTTGGCCCCGTTTTTATACTTGACTTGGGGGATATCCCGCATGGTGTCGGTGTGCCTGGCCCGGAGGCTTAAAACATCCAGGCCCGGCGCGGCGATGTTCACCTGTGCACCCCAGTTTGAAAAACGGGATCGCCTGTTTTTGAAGTCGGTGGATGCAACTGTGATCACTTCTTCAAAGGATGCCATGCCGTATTTACTGACGTCGATCCCTTCATTGCCTGACGCTATGATGATTAGGACCCCTTTGGACACAGCATAATCCACGGCCTGTTTTTCTATAGTGGACAGATTTTTCCCGCCAACGCTCATGTTGATGATTCTGGCCCCGTTGTCCGCTGCATAGATAATGGCCTTGGAAAGGTATGAAGCCCGTGAATGGCCGAAATTGTTGAGGGCTTTCAATACCATGATTTTTGCCTGGGGATTGATCCCGGCAATGCCGACGCCATTGTTCTGGGTCGCGGCAATAATTCCCGAGACAATGGTGCCATGACCGTCATGATCCCATGGTTTGTTGTTTCGGCCATAGAAATCCCAACCGATGATATCGTCGATATATCCGTTTTTATCGTCATCCTTGCCGTTGCCAGGAATTTCATCCTTGTTTTTCCAGATATTTTTCCAGTCAAAATCAAGGTGGTTCCAGTCGAGCCCCGTGTCGATCACCGCAACCACAACCGGCGAGAGTTTATTTCCGGCCTTTTTCCAGGCGGAGCCGGCAGTATCGGTAAAACCGACTCGCTTAATCGCCCACTGGTCGTCATATTTTTGCTTCCAGGAACCCTTATTGTTAAAATACGGATCATTTAGCCGCAGCTGTTTGTCCCTGCAATAGTTGGGCTCTGAGGTAATTAGGCCTGGGATCCCGGGTATCAAGCCCGTAACCTCCCCTTCAATATTCAGTGGATAGGTAAGCGTGAAGTACGTAGACGGTGCAATTGTCAAGGTATCACTGACATGGGGTTGCAGGTCTCCGGGCAGGGTGTTGATAAGTTCCGGGTCGGTCCCCTCAAGTTGAATGACCTGACTTCCCTGGGGGGTGGAGTCCAAACCGACCTCAAAATTGTCTCCTGTTGAAGGGGCCTGGTCCGGAGCAAAAGCAATGCGGATTGGGATTCTCAGAGTCAGATCACCTTCGTCATCGGTTGTCCCCTGTATGGGATCTTCATCAAATCCTGTCTGGGGTTTGTCCTGGCCATCCCCCGGCAATGCCACATCTGTTGTTGACGATGGAAACAGCTTGATCTGCTGGCCGGCAGTGCCCTGCGTGTCGGTGGCGCCGTCCGGGGTTAATACCGTCTCTTTGGCTTTCACATAAATGGTGACCGTGGGCTCTTCCGGTTCATCGGTTGTGGTGGTGGTTGAATCATCCCCGCCATCTTCAGTAGTAGGCGTCTGGGTGCCGGGTGCGGATGTGTCATCTCCCCCTTCTGGCACCGGTATCTTAAGACCGCCTCCCGGAACCGATGTAATGCCCGGACCGGGTTGCGGTACGGAACCGGGTGTCTCACCGGTGGGTGGTGGTGTGGTGCCTGGTGTTTCGCCGGGTGTGGTCGGAGTGCTTACGGGGCCGGTAGGAGGTGTGGTCCCCGGCGTTTCGCCGGTGGGCGGTGGTGTAGACACTGGCGTTTCACCGGGTGTCGTCGGCGTGCTGACAGGGCCGGGTACCGGTGTGAGCGGTATCGAAGTCATCCCCCCGTCGGTATAGGTGCACCAGACAGGACTGTCATCTCCCAAGTGTATTAATGCGGTTTCTTCGTCACAGTTTTCGAGCGCTCTCAGAACTCTTGCGATCTGCCCGTTAATCTTTGCGATCAGATCGGCCTTGGCCGTCATGGAGATGCTGGCGGCTTCGACATTGGCCAGCTGATCGCGATAATTATTGAGAAGCTGTCTTAAAATCGGGCAGTTATTGGTGAGAATGGCATCACCGGCGGTTCGATGGATTCTGCCGTAGTCCGTATAAAACTGGTCAGCGTCTCTCGGGCAGCAGTCGCATTCTGCATTCTGAATACTTAATATATCCTGAATCGCCTGCTCATGGGGCCAGCCGTAACTGTCATTCATCACATCTTGGCCATGGCCTTCTATGTGGCCACCTCCTTCTATATAGGTATCTGGAAGACCCATAAGGTGGCCTGTTTCGTGCGCTGCAGAGGCACCCCAGGAAAATCCGGGCCTATAACCCCAGTACCCGCTTGTACCCTCTTGATTCGCTCCAATATTGTTGTTTGGTTGGCCTGCCTGGTAATCCTTGTAGTAGACACCCGAACGGGTGCCGGGCGTGGCCACTTCGATCTGATGATACCCTTCTGTCGGGGTATCGGAATCTCTCCTCACCTTGACATCCGCCGTAAAATAGATATAGCAACAGTTTATGTAGGAACAATTTTCATTGCCACCGGCCTGGCGGATCATTTCCCTGGCTCGGTCGTCAATCTGTTGCCTTACCGGATTATTCAAATCCTGTCGTCTTCTATTGGTATCTCTGGGACCGGTTGCCTGCTCTACATCTTCAGGCGTCAGTCCAAGCTCTCCTGCGGCATTCACCACCTGTTCTCTGGTGGGGCCGTTCCAGAGATCTTCTATTTGCGTCTTCCATTCATTGGCAATACTATCGAGCGCGCCGGTGCCATAGGAAGAATGACGGGACATGAGATCCATGGCGCGCTGTCTCTCGTCCGTGGTCATGTCGTCCAGTTCAGAGTCCGTGAAGATTTCAGGATCGGTGTCGGAAAAAATTTCAATCCGGATGGTGACCTCCCGGGTGCACGGGCCGGTGACCCTGACGATGGTTTGGGACAGGGCAACGCCGGCAAAGAGAATGGATGAAAAAATGAATATCGCTATCATCTTCAAAAGCGGGGTCTGTTTGGGTGCAAGCTTTCTCATCGCTGCACCTCCATTCTGTATTTTACGCCATAAAACACATTGTAAAGCACCATGTCATCCATTGGCAGCGCGCTGTTGATCCGCCAGGTTATCCGGTCGAAATCGCGCACCCTCATATTGACGACTTTTACTTCATGGGTGGTGCCGTTGGCAGTGATTTTCAGGATGACATAATCACCGCCGTGAAAGGACGGGTCCTCGTAAAGGGGTTTGAGTTCAAAGAATTTCCATCTTTTTATTGCATCGTATATCGAG
>CAYSUA010000553.1:0-4252 GCA_964433795.1 uncultured Desulfobacteraceae bacterium
AATGCACTCAGACAGTCACACGCACACGAATCGGATCACCTCCAAAGCCTATTCCCGTAAGCAACTTGGACTTAGTGCATAACCGAATTTGATAATATTCGGATGAAGAGGTTCAAACGATGAGAAAATCAAATTTCAGCCTGAATAGAATTATCTTGCCTGACTTAGGTCTTGAAGAATTCCTGAAATTAACTTCTGAGTTGGGATTAAATAAAGTAGAACTACGGAACGACCTGCCGGGTGCGGGTATCATCGATACGTATTCGCCGGAGCAGGTTAAGAAATTAACGGCAAAATACGGTATCAAGATTCTCAGCATCAACGCATTGCAAAAATTCAACCTGGGCGAAGCTTTGCCCGATGCTTTGAAAGAATTAAGAAAATTGATCGATCTTTCGGTTTCTATCGACTGTGAGGCGATCGTACTGGTCCCAAACAATGATGTAAATGACAAACGAGCAGGCGATGTCATTTTTGATGAAACCGTTTCCGCGCTGAAAGCTTATGGGTCCTTATTTGAAGACAGCGGAATCCTAGGATATGTGGAACCGTTGGGATTTAAGGAGTGCTCGCTACGCTCGAAAGTTATCGCCATGAGAGCCATTCAGGAATCTGGCTGTAACCGGCTCAAGATTGTTCACGATACATTCCACCACTATCTGGGACCGGATACTTTAGATATATTCGGAACAGATTTTGATATTTCCTACATAGGACTGGTTCATATATCCGGTGTCGAAAGTGATATTCAGGTTCATCAATATAAAGATGATCACCGAATCTTGATAAGCCCCGACGATAAGCTAAAAAACAGTGAGCAGATCGAACTGCTCATCGAACAGGGTTATGATGGAGTGATTTCCTTTGAGCCTTTTGCCAAAGAAATTCAGACAATGGAAATTGACGCATTAAAAACAGCTGTTGATGAGAGTATCAAATTATTAGCCTCTCTTTATGGAAACCAGTCTGTTACTGAGCATCCGGATATGTGACATCTCCTCCTTGATGATATCATCCAGTTTACCTATCCCCAAGCTTGCCGGTACAATGTCTTTCATACCCAGATAAAAAATAATGGATTCCTTTTCAGCGCCAATAGCGAATTTCAGGATCTCTTCCATGATCTCTTTATCCGGTTTCCCCTTAAGCGCAGACAATTCCGGAATCTGCCTTTCAACAAACACGCGGCTGTCCGCAAGAGCCTTTAGGTAACGAATGGATTCGTTTTCCGGATCAAAGGTCGTGGGCTCCTTTTCTTTTTCGGTTAGCGTCGCTCTCATGGATGCAAAGGTTTTCTCGTGTTGATCCTCCATTGCCGCCAATCCTTTCAGCAGCTCCTTAGAGGGTGGATCCTCCACACTATCCGCAGATGTCCGGTAAAATTTAGCACCGTTTCGCTCGATCTGCTCTGCCATTTCCAAGATGTTGTCAGCATTAAAATCGTAACTCATTCCATGATCCCTTCGTTTTTTTTATAATGAAAGCATTCCTTAAATAGTCAATATTCAATCTAATTTTTAGACACTAAATGCAAAAAAATACCTGTTAATGTGCTAATATAAAGATCAAGTCTGCATTTGTAAACAATACCAATCCACAATGTGGTATAGTCGATTGACATGCCCTGTATCGTGAGCTATAATATTGGGACTTTTAAATTCGCCGGTAAACTTGCGAAACATTATAATGAACCGTAAATTATTATCCATCATAATCATATTTGCCCTGAGCTTAAACCTATGTTTCAGTACAGCTGCCGCAGCCTGTACCGGCGGCACAGACTGTATGCACTGCAACAGCATGCAATCGGTAAATACATCAAAGAATCAACAAAACCAGAAATCCGGATGCTGTGAAACAAAACAACCCACCACATGCGAATCTAAAGAAATCAAGCCTCTGAATCAACTTTTTATCATCAATGCCAACGTCGTTAAAATCCTCTTCGATTCAGTGGCAGACAATGGAATCATTATTGACCAGGATTTTATCAATTCTTCAGCCAATGGTTTGAATTTAGAAACCCTTCTACCGCCTTTAATACCACCCGCCCCCATTTACCTGCAAAACCTGTCGCTTATCATTTGATTTTTATCTCGCTTCTGTAACCAGAAAAAATCTAATCTGCCGTATCTATATCTGTATATTCGTACGGATCTCAAACGGTTTTGTTCTAACATACCGTATATACAGGTTTAATTTATTGGGATGGCCATGGATATATGTGGGCCATAACGAAGCCATTGTGAAGGTGATCCATCATTTATGAAAATTATTAAGGAGAAAATCCATGTCCAAGAAGAAGAAAAAAAAGAATACGCCGAATCTACCGAATCCGACCTCAGAGGAAAAAATGGAAATGAAAGACACGGAATCGTTCGATCAAAAAAGTGCAGCGAAAAAAGCAGTGGTCCTTGGAACCGAAAAGAAAAAACACCCGCCTTTATTTGCCATGATAGCGATAGGTGTATTGGTCGTTACCGTCGCAGCTTATCTGGTTATGACGAATCGGCAGAAATCCGGTGTGGTTGTCGATGGTAAATATTCGGCAAGTTCAACAGCTGATCAGGTGGTCTATCCCGTGGGTCACTTTGATGACGGGAAAGCCCGCCATTATGAATACAAGACAAGCGAGTTCACCATTAAATATTTCATCATTAAAAGCTCAGACGGTGTCATCCGAGCCGCCTTTGATGCGTGTGATGTCTGTTGGCCGGCCGGTAAAGGCTACTTCCAGCAGGGTGATGTTATGGTTTGCCGAAATTGCGGTCGCAAATTCGCTTCGGTCCTGGTTAACGAAGTAAAAGGGGGATGTAATCCCGCACCGCTCACCAGAACCGTGGAGGGCGATCAGCTGATTATAAAGGTGAAAGATATTCTTGAAGGCAAGGAGTTCTTCAACTTCTCGGGAAAGGTTTAAACCATGACGCTTAAAGAGATAGCCTTTCGAAATCTACTGCGACGTAAAGGGAAAGCCGGTTTTGTCCTCGCCGGATTGATTATTGGAGTTTCTACGGTTGTGGCCATTATCAGTTTTGTTGAAGCCATGACCAACGACATCAACCACAAACTCGAAAAATACGGGGCCAATATTCTGATTTTACCCAAAACAGAGGCCCTGACGCTTTCTTACGGGGGTATTTCACTGGGAGGGGTATCCTTTGACATGAGAGAACTGCAGGAGAAGGAACTCTCCCGTGTAAATTCCATCCGGAATTCAAAAAATATTGCTGCTATGGGCCCATTGGTATTGGGAGTTCTCAATATCAACTCCAAAAAGATACTTCTTGCCGGAGTCGATTTTTCAGTATCCAGCATCCTAAAACCCTGGTGGCAGGTCGAGGGTTCGATTCCGGATGATAACGGTATCCTGCTCGGTTCCGAAGCTGCTCGAATTTTAAACCTGGTACCCGGAAAAGAAGTTGCCCTAAACGGCCGAAACCTAAACATATCGGGTGTTCTCCGGCCAACCGGCTCCCAGGACGATCAGCTCGCATTTACCCGCCTCAAAACGGCTCAATCCATCCTCCGGAAAGAAGGGCGCGTATCAATGGCGGAAGTGGCCGCGCTTTGTAAAGACTGTCCCATCGAGGAAATGGTTAAACAGATCTCCGATGCGCTTCCCGGAGCCAAAGTGATGGCCATTCAGCAGGTGGTCAAAGGACGTATGGAAGCATTGGCACAATTCAAGAAATTTTCAATCGGTATTCTGATGGTTGTACTTTTGGTCGGAGGGCTTGTGGTATTGGTTACCATGTCAAGCTCCGTGAGAGAGAGAACAGTGGAAATCGGTATTTTAAGAGCCATAGGCTTTCGGAAACGCCATGTCATTAAAATCGTCTTCCTCGAAGCCGGTATCCTGTCCAGTCTGGCGGGTATCACCGGATATTTTCTCGGCTGGGGAGTAACCCACATCGTCTTCAGATTCTTTTCCGAAAGCGGATCGGTTCATACCCCGTTTAACCCTGGACTGGCAGGGGTGGCTTTTCTTATTGCAATCTTCATTGGAATCGCATCGAGTGCTTACCCGGCATCAGTGGCTGCCCGACTCGATCCCAATGATGCACTCAGAGCGCTTTAGGTTGTTAATTGCAATTTTTGTACTTTTTATGACAGAAAATAGTTTATTCGACGTTTCACCATTTATGAAAAATTGATGATTTTCGATTGAAAATTGAAGGAAATCTATCAATTTATATTAAAAAGATAGAGCGACACGCGGCGCAAGCGCCTGCGCTGCGCGAGCGATTCA
>CAYSUA010000554.1:0-4240 GCA_964433795.1 uncultured Desulfobacteraceae bacterium
CATGCGGTTTTCAAAGCGTTCCATAGCGGATATCAAAAAAGATATTGAGGCGGCTGCGGCATATTACGGCAATCATCCGTTTCGTTCCTGCTTTCTTCAGGACGGCGACAGCTTTATTATGAAGACGGGTGAGCTGATCGAGATTCTGGAGTTGCTTAAGCGGCATTTCCCGTCTTTGGAAAGGGTCAGCAGCTATGGTCGATCCCAGACCATGATTCGAAAAAGCCCCCGGGAGATGCGGGAAATCTCAGATGCGGGTCTCAATCTGCTTTATTGCGGCATGGAGTCAGGATCGGACGCAGTGTTGAAAAACGTCAAAAAAGGCGTTACCTCCGCAGATCACATAGGGGCCGCGGCCATGGCCAAAGCGGCCGGAATGAAAATTTCGGAATTCATCATTCTGGGACTGGGCGGCAAACAGATGTGGCGGGTGCATGCCGCGGAAACCGCCGAGGCCTTGAATCAAATCGATCCACATTTCATTCGTGTTTTGACCATCGGTGTGAAAAAGGGGTCCGGCCTGGCTAAACAGGTGCAGGAAGGCGAATTTGAGGTGCAGACAGAGAAAAATCTCATCGAAGAACAGCGTCTTCTGATCGAAAGCCTGCACGACATCTCAAGCTATTACGTCAACCATCACGGAGTTGATTTGCTCATGGAGGCGCGCGGTCAGCTTCCCGAGGACAAATCAAAGCTGCTGGCAATTATGGATCGCTACCTCTCCATGTCGGATCCGGATCGAATCAACTACACCTTGGGAAAGCGATTGGGTTACTACCGGCAAATGGATGATATGAAAGACGATAACCGAAAGGCGTTTGTCGAAAGCAAGGTCCGGGAAGTGATGGAAAACGACCTCGGCCGATTCGATGAGATCTGCCATCACCTGCGCGCGCAGGTGGTATGATATGTACGCCTCAACGGCCGACCCTTAGAGGACGATCTCAATCAGCTGCGGGCCGGAAGACGATATCGAAGCCATGAGATATTTGTTGAAATCTTCAGCTGATTCCGCACGTTCGGCAGGAACCCCCATACCGTTTGACAGTTTTACCCAGTCCATCCGAACGGTTTGGGTAAATGGTCGTGGCCATCAAAGAGCATGTTCTTATAGGCATCATGCAGCAGTCGCTGAAATGCCGGTATCGTCTTGCTTTTGGTCCGGCAGTGCAGATGTCGTTTTATCAGTGCCTGCCTTGACCAGCCGACCTGTCCCGTCGGCCTGTGGGGTCGAAGCTTGAAAAGCGTAGCCCCAAGCTTTAGCGTAGCGGGGACCACCGGATACGCAAGCACGTAGTCCGGTTGTATCAAGCCATAGCTTTTTCCGACGGTTCACACCCTATGATCTTGGGGCCAGGAAACCATTTAAATATTTATGGATAATACTGGAGATAAGTGTTTGATAGGGAATGCCTTCTTCAATAGCCTTTATCTGAATTTGATGATAGTCTTTTTGAGTAAGACGAAGATTTATGCGTTTGTCTTTTTTTAAGGTGTTTCGCGCAGCCGCTATTGCCTTCTCTTTTTCTTGATTGATATTTTTAACAGGCCGCCACTCTTCACGGTCGATTGATTTCATCAAGTCTTTTTCTTCCTGATCAATTGGCTTAAAAGCTTTTTTACTGAATCTCTTCATTATTCCCCCTTTAAACCATAACGTTTTGTATACTTATGGCTTGGGTAAACGGTCGTGGCTATCAAAGAGAACAATACACCATAGAAATCATGCGATTTGATATTTAAGGTATTCTTGCCATCTCAATAATCCCTGAGTTTAACGAATTCATCAACCATTGCCATGAAATTGTCGTAGCTTGTGCCGACCGCAATGGAGTGGGTCGATCCGAAAATCCAACGCCCTCCCTCCTTGTAGTTTTCCATGGCGAAACGAACTTCACGGCGGACATCTTCCGGTGTTCCGGACATAAGAGTTTCCACAGGAATTCCGCCCATGCACGCGAAATGATCGCTGTATTTCGCTTTCACCGCCCTTAAATCCATATGTGCACTTTTCTGAATGGACTGGTAGACATCGTATCCCGCTTCTACGAACATATCCAGAAGAAGATTGTTGTTCCCGCAGGCATGCTTCAGAACGGGAATGCCGAAATTTTCATGAACAGCTGCCACACGCGCCTCGATGGCAGGCAGGGCGAACTCTCGGAACATGGCCGGTGAAATGAATGGGCCATGTGTGCTGGCGAAATCCTGGCCCCATGCGACCCCGTCCTGACCCGGGCGGATGTAAACCTCATCCAACCGATTGCCTTTTTCGACTTCATAGCGAATGGCCGCTTTGACGGTTTCTGGATTTTCAATGTATTGCATCAGTCCCCACTCAAACCCGCCGCCGCCCTCTTCAAACGAGCCGTCGATGATATGTACGGCCACTTCGCTTCCGGCCGGCCCCATGAGGAAACGATCTGCGCCGAATGCGTCGATGAAGGCGTCAACTACCTCGAAACAGCTATCGTCTACCGGTTCCACCACCGGTTCTTTGTCGAAATCGGCGGGCGTGTAGCGCTTTTTCCCGACGTTCGGATCATAGATCTTCGTGAGGTCTGCAGTGATATCGGAGTATTTGTAAACGGTTCCGTCTTTGAATTCCCACGTGTTGTCATCGACTTTTTTAGGTGCCTCCGGTCGATAGCCTTTCGGAGGCGCGATGCTGCTCGCCATAGCGCCGATGTTGATGATATCAAAGCAGTCCATCTTTTTGAAAAAAGCGATTCCGTCCTCGATCCAGCTCTGGACCGCTTCATCCCGGCGGCCTTCCCAGAACGCCAACTGTGATTTCGCTTTCGCACGGTAGTATGTTTCGTGTCCGATGACCTTGCCGACCGTGTCGAAATCTATCGCCCATTCGCCCCAGGGGACCCGGTCCGGGATCTGCTTGTTGAGGATTGCTTTGACCCGCTCCTTGGATTTCACTATTTTTCTCCTTTTCTTTCTCTTTTCACCTATACAAACACCGCGGGAGAAATATTGAAGCGTTTGCTCAAAAGTTTAATTTGGCGGACATTTAGCTGACGTTTGCCAGATAAAATTTCCGATACTACCCCCTGGCTTCCGATTTCGGACAAATCTGATTGCTTAATGCCATGCTCCTCCATTAAGACATTAAGGGTATCTATCGGATTGCCCTCCATTTCCGGAATATTATGGGCCTCATATGTCTCAATTAGACTCCCAAGTGTCTCCATTAATGAAGATAAGGGATGAGACTCGTTATTGCCGACCTCATCGATTAGACTATCAAGGAGGCTTACCAAATTTTTATTATCTTTTTCATTGTGCGGCACAGAAAATACATCCTGTATATTCGGCCAAACCTTGGCAATTTCTTTTAGCTGGGTATTCATTATTTCCTCCAAAATCCTCGGTCATATTCCTCGTGGGTAAGAACATGCCGAATATAAACCCGATGTGTGTTGTAATGGATTGCTGCAATCAATCGGGCTTTATTTCCCCCAATATTAAAAACTGTTAAACGGTCGACGATATCAGCACTCGGAAAGGCCTGGCGAAGTTCAATGAATGAATTAAAATCAGTACGTTTAACGATTCTATACCAAGATTCAAGCGCGGCAGCACAATTAGGATGTTTTTTCGCAAACTCGAGTAAACGCTTCCGGGTGATTATGTGCATGAAAGGATGCTATCTCATCTTGAGATAGTTGTCAATTAAAAATATTTTACCTGATATGGGTCAATAGTACTTTTTTGCGCATAGACCCTTTGAATTATACTGCTTATTACTTATATGGGTCAAACGTAGATTTGACCCCATTTCTTAGCTTGCGAGGAACTAATTGGAGCCGGATCTTAATAATTAACTTTAATATTGTAATAATTAATATTTAAGATGGCGGCCCCGTTCCCTTCGCACTTGATTGCTCGGCTCTTCTTGAGGCTTTGGTTAGGAAGCCACTCATGATTCTGTTTTGACAAGGCTAAATAGGGCAAATCCCTGTTCCATAAACGATCTGATATCCATAGGAGAAAGTCTCTTGGATATTCTATAAAACAGAAGTTTATCGCCATCGCCTTCTGTACTCAAATCTTTGCGCTGCTCATAATATGCAAGGAGGTCGTCACTGAAGGTATTCCGAACGGCTTCATCTTCAGCACCCTGCAAAAGGTATTGCTTTGAGAACGTCGGATGGGAATCGAAATCGATGTCTTGATAACTGAAGGCAGCGCCGATCTTGTGAAACAGATTCTCAGGCCGTAAAGCAAA
>CAYSUA010000555.1:0-4231 GCA_964433795.1 uncultured Desulfobacteraceae bacterium
AATCCACCGGTTTATCATGCATCGACCATACTTTTTCCGACTGTTAAAGAGTATCTCGATCGCTCAAAAGGAGACCGCAAATATCGAGGGGTCCGATACGGTACCAGTGGAACGCCCACAACATTTGCCCTTGCCGATACGGTGGCGGAATTGGAAGGCGGTGAAGGAGCCGTTGTGGTTACCAGTGGACTATCAGCGATAACCCTTGCGATCCTGGCGTTTGTGAAACAGGGCGATCACATCCTGGTGTGCGATTCGGTATACGGCCCCACGCGTAAATTTTGCGACACCGTTCTAACACGCTATGGTATTGAAACGACCTATTACGATCCATTGATCGGAAAAGATATTTCCCTTCTCTTTAAGGAAAACACCCGGTTGGTGTTTACGGAATCGCCGGGTTCCATGACCTTCGAAGTTCAAGATATTCCTGCCATCAGTTCGGCCGCACACGATAGAGACCTCTTGGTGATGATGGATAATACGTGGGGGACCCCTCTGTTTTTCAAGCCGTTTGACCATGGTGTGGATGTATCGATCCAGGCCGGCACAAAATACATGTCAGGCGGTTCGGATCTGGTTATCGGAATCATCACGGCGAAAACCGAATCTCTGTTTCGCAGCATCAAGGATACCACAATGGCCTTTGGCGAAATTGCGGCACCGGACGACTGTTATTTGACGCTAAGAGGGCTGCGTTCCATGGGAGCCCGGTTGAGACAGCAACAGGCGGCTACCATAAAGATAACGGAATGGCTGCAGAAAAGACCCGAGGTCAAACGGGTTCTGTATCCACCCCTGACCGATGATCCCGGTCATGCAATCTGGAAACGGGATTTTACGGGCGCATGCAGCCTTTTCGGTCTGGTTCTGAATACCGAATCATTGGAGGCCGTATCACGGATGCTCGATGGATATCGTTACTTTAAGCTCGGATCGAGTTGGGGAGGCTTTGAGAGCCTGGCTATTCCTGCGAATCCGGCAATAACACGGGCAACGGTTCCTTGGACTGAAAAAGGATATCTCGTCCGTATGCACATCGGTTTGGAAGATCCGGATGATCTGATTCAAGACTTAGAGGATGGATTCACAAGACTCAATCACGTGATGCAGGTTGAAAACCAATAGGAAAATACACCACGATGCGCATGACGCGATAATACTATAGTTGGAGTCCTTGTGAAACGAGAAGAAAAAAAAGTCTTGGGATTTAACGCTTCAGCTCACTTCCTCATACATCTGCTGGAAGGTGTGTTGCCGCCACTGATCCCCCTTCTCATCGTTCAATTCGACACCGACTACTTTCATATGGGGATAGTGGTCACCATTTTCTCCTATGCCTTTGGATTCGGGGCCTTGCCTTCAGGATATGTTGCAGATCGTGTGAATCCCTATGGACTGATTCTGATTTTTCTCTTTGGCTCCGGCCTGTTATCCGTTGCCGTATTGCCGGTTCAATCCCTTTTCGGATACGGCGTGATAATGGGGTTTATCGGGTTATTCTGCTGTACTTACCATCCCGCAGCCAACACATTGATTTCCCATGTTCATAAAGAAAAGGGAAAGGCATTTGCCGTCAACGGTATTGCGGGGAGCCTGGGAGTCGCCATCGTACCGGTTCTTTCCGCCTGGATTGCCTCAGCAATGGGATGGAAAGCACCGCATATGGCATTCGGCATTTTTGGTATCATCGTGGGATGTTATGGACTCCTCCTGCCTAAATACAGCTATTCATTCCCCAATAAAGATGATTTAGAAGCATCACTGGAAAAAGATCAAAAAGTACCGGTATTGAATCTCATTGTATTTTACTGCTCTGCAGCATGCTGTGGAAGCATTTATAAAGGAATCATGACGTTTCTACCCGCATATATGGGGCAAGAAGTGCGGTTGGGTTTTGTAGAACTCGATACGGTCGCTATCGGGGGCACGGTGGCTACATTGGCACTGCTTTCAGGAACTGTGGGACAGTACATTTCCGGACGCTTGTCGGATCGGACCAAACCTGAAAGGATTTATTTTGCCGGAACATTCCTGGGAGCACTCTGCGTGTTTGTGATGGCGATGACATCCGGTTTTCTTCTGGTAATCTTTTCAATGCTGTTCGCACTTTTTTATTTTTCCAGCCAGCCGGCTCAAAATTACATCATTTCGAATTACCTGCCCAAACACCGTTTAGGACTGGGATTCGGCATTCATTTTTTTGTGGCCTTTGGAGTAGGTTCGACAGCGGCGGCAATTTCAGGATATTTAGCGGACAAGCTTGGATTATCCTCGGTGTTTTATACCATGGGAGGTATTTTTCTACTCGCCTCCCTCTTTGCAGGTTTCTTGTTGTTTAGGGCGGAGACGGCAAGTTCTTCTGAAGCTCTTGAAACCGGTTAACAAGAATAGATTATTGCATTGCCGATAGGTTGGGATCTAAACCGGTGCAATCAGGCGCTGGAGGATGCGAACTGCTCCGCCTTTTTACCTGCTTTGGCATCACCGATTACAACAACCTGTTCCTCTTCCACCTTTCTTTTGGGTGCATGGGTCAGGCAGTTGCCTTCAAATATCACCCCGGGATGGATAACGACGTTGGGGGCTTCAATGTTTCCAAACACCTTTCCGGGGTCCAAAATCTCAATTACCTCATCAGCACTTACAGAACCCCGAATTTCACCACTGCTTAACACATTGGTTGCATGAATATCTGCCTCGATAATCCCAGATTCGCCAACGACCAGGGAACCCACAGCGGAAATTTCACCCTTAAAGTGCCCATCGATCCGAAGCGTCCCATGAAATACCAATTTTCCCTCAACCTCGGTATCTTCCCCCAGGAACGCACTTAACCTTTTGTTTTTCTTCATGATCTGGACCCTCCTGTTACAAAAACCGATACACTGCGACATATTGCATCCCGATATGTTATATTTGCTTTATTGCGGCGATAAGGTCAAGTATATTTTTTTCCCGTCGCCATAATACATTAAATTAGCCACAGACAAACACAGACCAGTCTTCGCCAAGGCTACGCCGCGGCAGGCATACACAGACGGTTATCCATTTTTCTTTTGCCTACGTGGGAAAAAGAATAAGGAGCTGTCCTAAAAAGGAAATTCCTATACCATCAAGGTATTATCGGCCGCAAACAGCGGGTTCGGCATGAAATTGACAATAAAAAACAGCAAATGGTATACATGGGCTCTCTTCTCTAATAAACTAGCCCGCGGCCCCGTCGGGACGGAATCTCCGCCTTGTTGGGGCGAAGCCCAAATCGCTCCGACAAGCCACGGGGTATTCGGTCTCATAACAAAAAAAAGAAAGGAAAATCAAAATGCCAAACGCAATAAAAATACATGAAACAGGCGGTCCGGAAGTATTGCGATGGGAATCCCATGATCCCGGTCGACCCGGCCCGGGCGAGGCCAGAGTTCGGCACGAGGCTGTGGGCCTCAACTTCATAGATGTATATCAAAGAACCGGTCTTTATCCGTTTTCTGAATTTCCTGCCATACCGGGTTTGGAAGGTGCCGGGATAGTGGAAGAGGTGGGAGAAGGGGTCACTGAAGTGGCTGTTGGAGACCGGATAGCCTATGCCGCCGTACCTGCGGGTGCATACGCGGAGGAGAGATGCATACCGGCCCATCGGCTGATTAAACTTCCCTATAAAATTTCCACCCGGCAGGCTTCTGCAATGATGCTTCAAGGGATGACAGCTCGTTATCTTATCTTCGGGTGTTACCAAGTGAAATCCGGCGACACCATTTTGATCCATGCAGCAGCAGGAGGAGTTGGACTAATCATCTGTCAATGGGCTAAATCTCTTGGTGCAACGGTTATCGGTACGGTCGGATCACAGGAAAAAGCCGAGCTTGTTAAAAATATGGGATGTGACCACCCCATTCTCTATAATGATGAGGATTTTGCATCTCGAGTCCGTGAGATAACGGATGGTGAAGGTGTCCCAGTGGTATATGATTCAGTGGGGCAGGCCACCTTCCAAAAATCCCTGGATTGTCTACGCCCCTTAGGCATGATGGTGGCATTCGGTCAATCATCCGGTTCGATTCCTCCCTTGGACATCGGCATTCTCGCCCAGAAGGGCTCCTTGTTCCTCACTCGGCCCAGCCTCATGGCATATACTGCCAAACGGGAAGATCTCCTCAACCACGCCGAGGATCTATTTGAGGTGGTCGAGAAAGGGGCGGTAAAGGTGGAAATCCGTCAAACCTACCCCCTGTCT
>CAYSUA010000556.1:0-4224 GCA_964433795.1 uncultured Desulfobacteraceae bacterium
TCAATTATCAAGAAAACACCTAAACGACTTTTCCCGGAAAATCCTTTATACATTAGTTATGCTCACAACATTAATCATTAATAATAATTCACCTCTAACTCACCGTTGAATTTCATAATTTAATTGGAATTTATCAAGGCTGGATAGTGGCAAGTATGATTTCAATCACACGATTTTGATCGCTAATACTTAAATTGGAGCCCGAAGGAAGACATAAGCCCTGTTCAAACAATTCCTTGGAAATGTCCCGACTGTCTTTAGTAATATATTCACAATCCTTGTATAGCGGCTGCAGATGCATCGGTTTCCACACTGGGCGTGCTTCAATATTTTCTTTTTCTAAAGCTTGAATGATTCGGATTCGGCTTACCCCAGTTTTTTCAGGATCTACAGTTAGCGTCGTCAGCCAACGGTTCGAACGGCCATAAGTCGCCTCAGCCATGAAGTCAATTCCTTCAATTGTGGATAATGCATCAAAATAGCGTTTAAAAATCGACCGGCGTGATTTTACGCGATCATCCAATACCTGTAGTTGTCCACGCCCAACAGCAGCCAAGAGATTACTCATCCGGTAATTGTAACCCAATTCTTTATGCTCATAATGAATTTCCAGTTCTCGAGCCTGAGTGGCAAGAAAACGGGCTTTTTTGATATAATCTTCATTGTCTGAAACCAGCATACCTCCACCAGAAGTGGTGATAATTTTATTACCGTTAAATGACAGAATTCCCATTTGCCCAATACTACCACACTTCTTACCCTTGTATTCAGCACCAATTGCTTCTGCGGCATCTTCAATTAACAAAACATTATATATTTCACATAAATCTAGGATTAAATTATAATCACAACTTTGTCCGTATAAATCTACAGCAATTAAAGCTTTGGGGTTATATTTCTTAAACGCAATTTCCAAAGCCGACAAATCAAGTGTCCATGATGCTGGTGTGACATCTACAAAAACAGGAATAGCATTTTCGTAAAGAATTACATTGGCACTAGCGGCAAATGTTAAACTGGGACACAAAACCATATCTCCGGATTTTATACCTGTTATTTTAAGTGCGAGATGAAGTGCAGCCGACCCAGTACTCAAAGCTGCTGCATGACCAATACCAAGATATTCTGCAATTTCTTTTTCAAAGGCATCTACGTTGGGACCCAGAGGAGCGATCCAATTAGAATCGAATGCCCCTATTAACAATTCGCGCTCCGTTGAGCCCATATGAGGGGGAGAAAGATATATACGATTATTCGCCAATTTCTTTAATCACTTTCGCGGGAACACCGTAGGCTATAACCTTGGCGGGTATATCAGTATTTACCAAACTATGGGCACCAACAATAACCCCCTTCCCAATAAATTTTATTCCGGTCATTAACGTCGAGCCTATCCCAATAAATGCATTTACACCAATATTAATTGATGCACCAACATTCACGCCTTGGGATAAAAAACAACCAGAGCCCAATACAGCATGGTGTGCAATGTTTACCCCCATGCTTATCATAACATAATCTTCAATGTTTGTATGGGGCATAATTTGAGTGCCCGGTAAAATATAAACGCAAGAACCAACTTTCACTGTACTATGTATTTGAACCGTATTATGTATGAAACCAGGTGTTTGATATGAATATTTTTGTGCATGTTTAAGTATGCGAACCCTAATGCCATTATTCCCAATTGGTACAAAAACAGCAATACTCTTTTTATCTTCAAATTCTTCAAGTTTGGAGATTGGACCTTCTACAGGAATACCTAAAATATTCAAATTTTGTTTTGAAACATCATCATCAAGAAAAGCGATGATATTATACATTTTAGTTTCCTTGATATACTCAGCATAAACTTGACCATAAGTACCCGCACCAACTATAATGGTTTTAATCATTTAGCTTTATACCCTTAAAAGATTCCATTGTTGTATGATTATTTTTATTCACATTTTCTCTCACTAACACTTTATATATCGTCAATACAATAATTTTTATATCCAGCCAAAAACTAAAGTTATCCACATACCATACATCCAACTTAAATCTTTCATCCCAATCAATAGCATTGCGCCCATTAACTTGTGCCCAACCAGTAATTCCCGGCTTTACTTCATGGCGGCGAGTCTGTTCTGGAGTATACAATTCTAAATATTTCATCAATAACGGGCGGGGGCCAACAAGACTCATTTCACCTTTAAAGACATTCCAAAGTTCAGGTAATTCATCCAAGCTCAAGGACCGTAATATATGCCCTAATCTTGTGATTCTCTTGTAATTTGGTGAGGGTATCCCTGAATCATCGGGAATATCTAACATGGTGCGGAATTTGTACATTTTGAACGGGATTTCATTTTTCCCAGGACGTTTCTGAATAAATAATATGGGCTTACCCATTCCTATTCGAATTAATATTGATACTGCAATAATTAAGGGTAAGAATATGATAAATAATATACAAGAGAGTAGAATGTCAAATATCCTCTTCATAGAACAACATTATTTTCAATAAACTCAACAAACCTTTGTGCAAGGATGTTTCTATCAAACTCCTCCCTAGCCATATTCTTTGCATTTATTTTCATTTTATCTAACACGTGACGATTATCAGCCATGTAAATCAAAGCATTTGCAATACTATTTGGATCATCCGGTGGAACAACAATTCCAATATTTCCCTCATTAATCATATCGGCTAACCATCCTGGGTAGTTGTTCAATACTGGTAGGCCGGCTGCTATGTAATCAAAGAATTTATTTGGGGATGTTCCATAGTAAAAAGCTGGTACATTTGCTAGAATCATCATGCCGACATCAGCACCTTTTAAGTACTCTGCCAACTGCTTTTTGGGAACTGGGTTTAAAAAGATACAATTATGTAATTCTCTTTCATTTGATCGGTTTTGCAGGGCTGGCTTGAGCTTCCCATCTCCAACAAACACTAATTTAATATCTAATCTTTTTAAATTTTTAAGAACCTCTGCGGCATCAATAACGGCCATCAGTCCGTTTGCAATGCCATGAGCTCCAGTAAATATCGCTACTAAATCGCTTTGTTTTGTACCTGCGGGACGATTTGAAACAAGCTCCGGATCATTAAATACATCAAGGTCGCTCCCGTTTGGAATCATAGCGATCTTTTTCTGTGGCTGACTCCTATTTCTTATGCCGGTGACAATCCCTGGCGATAAACCAATACAGGCATGTGCTGAATAATAACTTATTTTTTCCAATAATGACATCATCCCAAGAATTATTGGGTTTTTAATGACATCCATCTTTCTGGGTAATTCAGGCCATAAATCTCGAACTTCGAATATAAATCTTCTATTACTCAACCACCGCGCTACTATTCCGGGAACACTTGCTGTCAATGGAGTACTACTTGCAAAAATCAGATCAGACTTTATTCTCATTGCGACAAATACACCGCGAATGGCATACCTGATAAATATTAATGTTCGTCTTTGAAAACTATCAAGATTTGAATAATTTAATTGAAATTCTATTACTTTAATATTATCGATGATTCCACTGCGCATGCCGTTCAAGAAAGGCTGATCGAGTCCCGTTTTACCTTTGTCACTATTTCCGCAGATTATCGTTACTTCATGTCCCGCTGAAATGAGTGCCCTGGCGTTCTTATATGGCCTGAGTCCAGAGGAACCTTGCGGAGTAGAAAAGTATTGGTGAAAATAAAGTATTTTCAAGCTTTAAAAATAATATTTGTTACAATTGTACACTGTTTTTGAAGTTCAACTTCTAAAATTTGTACAGGAGTTTTTTGCATATAGAATAATGATTCCTCACCCTCTACCATTTCAAACCGGCAAATTCTTTCTGAATTAATAATGATAAATATATTTCCATTGCGAATTGAAGAATCTTCAACCTCCCAATTTCCTGGTGCCAAAATCCAACGCTGCACAGCTCTTTTAAAAGAACCACTGATTGTATCAATTATTTCCCAACCATTTTTATATGCACTTACCTTTCTTCTATGCTGTGCCTTTCTAAAATCAATATAACCTGAGTCAATAGAATTTTCCATCGGATTAAAATCAATATGAGTTGGTGTTAACCATTCACCGAATAAAAACCGTGAAAGTCGGGGCATCTGATTGCGATCATCAAACTGAATCGTGCTGTGTCCAGTGGTACCGGTAAATTTATCTTGTTCATCAAAAGGTAGGGCATAGCTATAAGAACCTGCATCACGTATCCAAT
>CAYSUA010000557.1:0-769 GCA_964433795.1 uncultured Desulfobacteraceae bacterium
AGCCGTGTCGATGGTCTCGCTGGGGCCGTGCCAGTTCATCAGATAGGAGACCCGGTTGGCCAGCATGGCCATGGCGATCCCGGTTCCCGAATAGGCGTTGCTCTGGTTCCCTTGGGCCATCAACTGCTCGTAATCCTTGAATTGCAGCCCGGCAAAGACCCCCACCACGGCCCCGGACAATGAAGACGCCCGAAAGCCGGCTTCTTCCACCGTCTTCCAGACGGTTTCGATAAAGAGCCGGTGCTGGGGATCCATCATTTCGGCTTCCCGGGGGGAGATCTTGAAAAAACGAGGATCGAATTTGTCCATATCGGTGATGAATCCGCCCCACTTGGAATCGGTTTTACCCGGATCAAGGGTGGGATCACCGAAATAGTCCCGCCAGTCCCACCGGTCTTTTGGAATTTTGCTGACAAGATCTATTCCGTTCTCAAGATGCTTCCAAAACTCGCTAAGATTCCGGGAACCCGGAAAGACGCCATGCATGCCAACAACAGCGATCGGTTCATGGGATATATCGATTGTATCTCCGGCCGTGGCAGATAGGTCGGGTCGGGCCGCTTTCATCGGCTCAAGCTGGGAAGACTTAACCAGACCGCCATATGTTTCCGCCAGGTATTCGGCCAATCGGTTAATGGTGGGGTGGGCAAAAAACAGGGAGGGAGAGACCTCGATGCCATAGACCGCATTCAGGTCATCCGCCAATAGTTTCAGCATGATGGAATCGAATCCAAAGTCGGCCAGGCTTTCGTCCGCATCCAGTTTTTCG
>CAYSUA010000557.1:779-4217 GCA_964433795.1 uncultured Desulfobacteraceae bacterium
ACAAGGTTTCCGGTTCCGACGGTTTCAACATCCATTGCCTCAGCCGGCGCCCTTTCCATTCGGTCCATCCCTAAAAATCGACTTATCCGGTCGAGATCGCCTGAAATCACCGCTGTCTGGCACGCATCGCTTTTGAGCACCCTCTCAAAAAAGGTCAGGCCGGTTTCCGTCTCCAGAAAGGTCATCCCGGACGTCTGAAAATAGAAGGTCTCCATTTCAGCATCCATATGGAGGCCGCCGTCCCGCCAGAGGGGCCAATTGATGGAAAGGGTTCGCCCCCTGCGGGCTCCCTGAGCCTTGAGCGTTTCCCGGTGACGGGCAAACCCGTCCAGGAATCGATTGGCCACCGCATAATCGCCCTGTCCGAAGTCTCCCAAAAGGGCCGACGTGGAGGAGAAAAGCATAAAAAAATCGAGGGGCTCTTCCTGGGTGATGCTGTCGAGCACCAGGGTACCGTGGATTTTCGGTTTAAGTGTGGCTGCAAACTCTGCCGGTTCCTTCATGTGGACCGGAGCGATGGATGATACGCCGGCAGCATGAATCACACCGTTTAGGGGACCGAACCGTTTCCGAACCGTTTCAATGACGCCGAGCATCTGCTCACGGTTTGAAATATCGGCTTGAAAATAGATCCCTTCCGTTTCCGGCCCGAAGACCTCCTCGAGCCGTGCGTGCTTTTCCCCTTCCAGGGGAGAGCGTCCCGTAAGGATCGGTACGGCCCGGTACGTTTCCCTTAAATATCGAGCCAGTATCATTCCCAACCCGCCGGCCCCGCCGGTAATCAGATAGACCCCTTTGTGCCTGATCCCGACACCGGCCCCTTGGGTCCCCAATGCGATGGGGCGGAAAGACCGTATGTATCTTTGCCCCTTTCGGTAGCGGACCTCCGGAAATTCCTCCCCGGATTCGCGGGTCATTTCCACACAGATAATATCGGCCAGATCTTTGCCGGCCGCACTCACCTGAACCGTCGTGAAATTCACCTTCGGCATGGCGAACCGGATGGACCGGCCATATCCGGATACCGCCTCGATAAACGGGTTTACCGGTTCATCGGGGCTAAAGAAGACGATCCGGGTATCCGGGTCGGATTGACTGTTGCCCATCGCCTTGAGCAGAAGGAAAACCGAATATACCCCCCTTTGGAGTTGGGCTTCCATATCCGCATCTATTTCCCCGACCTTCGAATCGAGTGCCCAGAGATGCACCACTGTTTTCGGAACGCCGTGTTTCTGTTGCAGGGTCTGAAACAGCCGTTGATAATCGGCCGTATCCGCCGGATCAATTTCATAGGTTTGGGGATCGATTTTTCTGAATCGGCTGCCGGAAACGGCCAGCACCATATCCCCGCTCAGGCGCCCCGTTAACAGGTCTCTGTCGGCCTCGCCGGCGCCCAGGATCAGCAGCGGGCCGCCGGTCGATTTCGATTCAGGCTCGATATCGATGGCGGAGAGCTTCCAGTCGGGTTCGAAACAGAGTGATGCGGGGGCGGCCCCTAATATCGGTTCTGTCTCCGGCATGGGCGTTTCAACGGTCTGATATTGTTTGTTATCCAAAGCCTGGGACAGCCAATACCGCTCCCGGGCAAAGGGATAGGTGGGAAGCGAAACACGGAACGGGTGCCTGTCCGGATGGAGCAGATCCCAATCGAAATCGACCCCGTTGACCCACATCTGCGCCAGCTTGCCCAGCTTCCGCCCCTTGATGAGGCTTCGGATATACGACTCCCCTTCTTTGCCGTCCACCATAAGGCTTGCCCTGCTCTGACCGGCCCGGACGCTGCCCCGATGGAGTTCATCTACGGTGTCATCCCCCCGGGCAAAGCGTTTCAGTTTTTGCGCCAATTCTTCAAGGGTCGAAGCCACCAGAGCCAGTCGTTCCGCCATCGGCTGCCGGCCCACCTGCAGCGTATAAGCAATATTGGACAAGTTGAAAGCTGAAGGCTCAAAGCTGAATGCGGATTCGAGGAATTCGGCCATTTCTTTTGCATATTCCCTGAGGCGTTCCTCATTCTTTGCCGACAGCACAATCAATTGCGATTCAACCTTGAACTCTGAACTCTGAACCCTGAACCCTGGTTCTTGATATTCTTCAAGAACCACATGGGCATTGGTCCCGCCGAATCCGAAGGAGCTAACCCCGGCCCTCCTGGGGATGGGGTTG
The DNA here is from genome assembly GCA_964433795.1 of uncultured Desulfobacteraceae bacterium. Lineage (GTDB taxonomy): Bacteria > Desulfobacterota > Desulfobacteria > Desulfobacterales > SURF-15 > DUZK01. Next base: position 2,943 of record CAYSUA010000557.1, read on the forward strand.
CCGTGGGTGTCGGTGAGCTGTTTCCAGGCCCTTGTTTGATCCACAACGTAAAAGGGTGTTTGTTCCAATTTTATCAATGGGTTGAGTTCTTCTAAATGAAGCGTCGCCGGAAGTTTTCCGTGCTCCATGGCGAGCATCAGTTTAAACAACCCGGCAATACCGGCCGCCGGTTCCAGGTGCCCGATATTAGTCTTGACCGAACCGAGCCCGCAGAACGGATCGGTTTCCGAAACAGGCGTTTTGCCGTTCAGGAGATGGGCAAACGCCTTTTTGATGCCGTCGATCTCAACCGGATCTCCCAGTTCGGTTCCGGTTCCGTGCAGCTCCAGAAAGGTAACGGTATCGGCCTCTATCCCCGCACTCCGATAGGCGGCATACAGGAGGGCGGCCTGCGCTTCGCTGCTGGGAGCCGTCAACGAGGTGGCCTTGCCGCCATGGTTGACCGCAGATCCTCTGATTATGGCATAGATATGATCATGATCGACAATGGCCCGATCAAGCGGTTTAAGCAAAACCGCCCCCACCCCTTCACCTTTGACATATCCGTCCGCATCTTTATCCAAAGCCTTACAGCGGCCTCTGGGGGAGAGCACGCCGAGGCTGCCGGCACCGATCATGGATGCCGGAGACAGCATCAGGCTCACCCCCCCGGCAATAGCCATCTCGCATTCACCGTTTTGAATCGATTTGACGGCCCGATGAACGGCGACCAGGCTGCCGGAGCAGGCCGTGTCGATGGATTCGCTGGGACCGTGCCAGTTCATTAAAAATGAAATACGATTGGCCAGCATGGAGTTGGCCGTTCCGGTGGATATCTGGGCGTCCCCCCTGCTCTGCCGCACCAGCATCTGCTGGTAATCGTTGAACTGCAACCCGGCAAAGATTCCGATGAATCGGTCGGAAAGGGCGGTTGCATCGTATCCCGCATCTTCGATGGTCTTCCACACGACTTCGGTAAAAAGCCGGTGCTGGGGATCCATCATCTCGGCTTCCCGGGGAGAGATCTTGAAAAACGCGGGATCGAATTTATCCACATCCTTGATGAATCCGCCCCACTTGACATAGGGCCGCTCTTTGCCGGTCTTGGGATCGATGTAGAAATCCTGCCAGTTCCACCGGTCTTTGGGAACTTCACCAATGAGGTGGTCGGCCGCCTCCAGATGGTTCCAGAATTCCGCCATATTTTGCGATTCGGGAAACAGGCCGTGGGCGCCGATGATGGCCACCGGAAAATCTTGTCCATGATACCGGCCGGTCTCCGGAATCCGGATATCC
>CAYSUA010000558.1:0-4198 GCA_964433795.1 uncultured Desulfobacteraceae bacterium
ATGTAACCCGTGTAGGCGAAGGACCGCTTGAGGGCGAGATCAGTCACGAGGAGGCAAAGAAGCGCGGATGGGACGAGTACGGGACCGTCACGGGCCGCCAGAGGAGGGCAGCGCCTTTCAACTACGCGCTGGCCAAGAGGGCGTCCAGGATCAACGGAGCGACGCAGATCGCCGTAACAAAGATGGACATCCTGTACCCCGAGATCGCGGGCTCAAGTGACTACGACAGTCTTCCCGCCGAGGCGAAGGAGTTCGTCGAGAAAATCGAGAAGGAGATCGGTTTGCCTGTGAGCTTCGTGGGTACCGGACCGGGCGTCAACGAAGTTATCGACAGGCGCTAGCCGAAAATACCCTTCTTTTTACCCAGTTCCTTTTCTAGTTCTTGGATGAGCTGCCGTTCTTTCTTTGATAGCTTCTTGGGGACAGTAACCGTGACGTGGATCAGCTGGTCACCGTAACCGAACCGACCCTTCATACCCTTCTTCCTCAGCCTGATGATATCCCCGTTCTGGGTACCGCCGGGCACCTTGATGACCTCACGACCCCCAAGCACCGGCACATCAATCTCCGTGCCCAAGGCAGCTTGAGGGAAGTTGACCTCGACCTCGTAAATGATATCACTACCTCGCCTGATTAACTCCTTGTGTGGCTTGATCCTGACCTGGATGTACAGGTCTCCCTTTGGACCGCCATACATCCCGGAGTCGCCCTGGCCCCGCAGGGTCATGTAGACTCCGTCCTCGATGCCCTCGGGCACCTTGACGCTGAGCTTCCTGCGCTTCTCCTCAAGCCCGTTACCGCCGCACTTTGAGCAAGGCTTCTCTGGGGTCTGTCCCCTGCCCCTGCAACGTGGGCAGGTTGTCAGTGTAACCATCTGTCCGAAGATGCTGTTTGTCCGCTGCTGGATCTGCCCCCTCCCATGGCACTGGGGGCATGAAACTACTTGTGAGCCTGGCTCTGCGCCGTTGCCCCCGCACCGGGTGCAAGTTACCGAACTCCGTAAACTGAGCTCGACCTCGGCCCCTGTCGCAGCCTGCTCAAGAGTGATCTCGATTCGTGTCTCCACGTCCCTGCCACGGGGTGGACCGGTGCGGCGTCTCGCTGTCTGGAAGCCGCCGCCGAATATTCCGCCGAAGATCCTGCTGAAGACATCGTCGCCGCCGAAGCCCATGTCCCTGAAGATGGAGCTAAAGTCTGCGCCTCTGAAAATATCCTCCTGGCTGTACGCTCCCCTGATGCCGGCGTGGCCAAACCTGTCGTACTGGGCCTTCTTCTGGTCGTCGCTGAGGATGGCGTAGGCCTCGCTGATCTCTTTGAACTTTTCCTCTGCGCCCTCGTCCTTGTTCCTGTCGGGGTGAAATTCGAAGGCCAGCTTCCTGAAGGCCTTCTTGATCTCGTCAGCTGAGGCGCTCCTGTCGACACCTAGGACCTCGTAGTAATCGCGTTTATCGGACAATCGCTGCGCCTCTTGTAATCGCATTTTCTCCCCGAAACTGGCTCATAAACCTTGTTGAACAATACGCTAAATACGCACAGCATAAATCTCAGCGCATTCAAGGATACACCGATGAAGCGCATCCATTTCAGCCTCCCCGTGGACGAGGACACCAACATGGTCATCAGGATGATGATTGAGAAATTCAGGAAGGCGTCCGACGACTCGTTCAGCGTGGACGTGACCATGGAGCAGCTCATCGATTTCAGGAACCTCCTCGACGAGATCATCGAGGAAAACGACAGAAGCAACTGGCTTTAACTACGTCTGGAATAGTTAATCAAAAAATGTTTTGGAGCGAGAAAAGAGCTATTTACTCTTTCTCGTCCTCGTCGACTACCTTGTAGTCTGCCTCGACGGTCTTCTTGCCTGGGTCCTGCTGCTCAGGCTGTGGGCCCGGCTGGGGTCCACCTGGACCGCCCGCTGCGGTCTGGTCCCCCGCCTGTTGGTACAGTGATGCACCAAGCTCCTGGGCCACCTTCTCCAGCTCCTCCATCCTGGACTTGATCTCGGCCGTGCTTCCCTCCTGCACCGCGTTCTTGAGCGCTTCAAGGGGTCCCATGATCTTTTCCTTCATCTCTGCTGGAATCTTGTCTGCCTGCTCGCTCAGCAGCTTCTCGGTGCTGTAAACCAGGGTGTCGGCCTGGTTCTTGGTCTCGGCGGCCTCCTTTGCCTCCTTGTCGGCGTCGGCGTACATCTCCGCCTCCTGGACCATGCGGTCTTTCTCCGCGTCGCTGAGCTTGGTCGCGGCCTGGATGGTGATGCTCATCTCCTTGCCCGTACCCAGATCCTTGGCGGACACGTTGAGGACTCCGTCGGCGTTGATATCAAAGGTAACCTCAATCTGAGGCACCCCCCTGGGTGCTGCCGGTATCCCCGCCAGGTTGAAGCTGCCCAGACTGATGTTGTCAGCGGCCATGGATCGCTCACCTTGGAGAACGTTGATGGTTACCGCGGTCTGCATATCAGCCGCCGTGCTGAACACCTTTGTCTGCTTCGTGGGGATCGTCGTGTTCCTGTCTAAGACCCTTGTCATGACAGCTCCCATTGTCTCGACGCCGAGGCTCAGCGGTGTAACGTCCAGCAGGACGATGTCATCGATCTCGCCTGCCAGTACTGCCCCCTGGATGCTGGCGCCTATGGCGACGCACTCCATGGGGTCGATCCCCCTCTCCATCTTCTTACCGACCAGTTCCTCGACGGTCTTCTGTACCAGAGGCATCTTTGTCATTCCACCGAATAGGACCAGTTTGTCGATCTTGTCCGGTGAGAGACCCGAGTCTCTGATAGTTCGCCTGATGGGCTCCTTGATCCTCTCAACAATGGACGCCGCAATCTGCTCAAGCTTTGCCCTTGTGAGTGTGATCTGCAGGTTCTGCGGGCCGTCAGCGTTCATTGCGATGTAAGGCAGCTCAATCTCCGTTGTGACGAGGTTGCTGAGCTCGATCTTGGCCTTCTCGGCGGCCTCCTTGAGCCTGGCCATGGCCTTCTGGTCTGACGTCAGGTCGATGCCCGTCTTGCCCTTGAACTCCGCTATCAGGTAGTCCATGACCACCTTGTCGACGTCGGCCCCGCCAGTCTGGGTGTCTCCGCTTGTTGACAGCACCTCGAATACGCCGCCGCCGAAATCCATGATGGTGGTGTCGTTGGTGCCGCCACCGAAGCTGAAGACAAGTATCTTCATGTCCTGGTCGGTCTTGTCCAGGCCATAAGCCAAAGCGGCCGCCGTTGGCTCGTTGACTATACGGGTCACGCTGAGTCCTGCGATCTCGCCCGCGTCGATGGTTGCCTGCCTCTGGTTGTCGTTGAAGTGTGCGGGGACGGTGATGACCGCCTTGGTCACCTTCTCGCCCATGTATGTCTCAGTGTCCCGCAGGATCTTTTGAAGTATAAAGGAGCTGATCTGCTGCGGCGTGTAGTCCTTGCCGTGCAGCGTAATCTTCCTGTCAGTGCCCATGTGGCGCTTCGCCTCTCGGATGGTGCCCTCGGGGTTTGTAACCGCCTGCCTGCTGGCGGACTGGCCTACAAGTAGCTGGCCGTCCTTTGTGAATGCGACGACGCTTGGGAACATCTTTCCCGCAACCGTCGGTCCTTCCGCGCTTGGGATGACCGTCGGGTTTCCACCCATCATCACAGCTGCCGCGCTGTTGGTGGTTCCCAAGTCAATGCCTATGATCTTTTCTCTCTTTGTTTCACTCATCTTGATCGTCCTCTATCTTAATCTCAACAACTTCCGGTGCCCTTGCCACCTTGACAACGCTAGCCCTCAGGATCCTGTCCTTGTACTTGTAGCCCTGCCTGACCTCCTGGGCCACGTAGCCGTCCTCGACGTCAAGCGTCTCCACCTCCATGATGGCCTCGTGCCTGAACGGGTCGAACTTTAATCCCTCAGCCTCTATGGGCTGGACTCCCTCCATTTCCAGTACCTTCATGAGCTTCCTCTCCACCATCTGGACACCCTCGATGAGCGTCTCCTCGGCGTCGTACGAGCCGAGTATCTGCAACTCATCAAGGAGAGGTATCAGCTGCTGGAGGATCGAGCCGTTGGCCCTGTCCATCACGTCCTGGATGCGCTTTAGGTTCTGTTTTTGCATGTTCTGCATGTCGGCCTTGGCGTACTGCAGCTCCTTGAGGTACTTGCCTGCCTTGTCCTCGCTGATCTCAAGCTGCTTGTCCATCTCCTCGATGTGCTTCTCCAGGTCT
>CAYSUA010000559.1:0-4188 GCA_964433795.1 uncultured Desulfobacteraceae bacterium
AGTGACTTGTCGGGTCGTAGCTCGCAGAGCGAAGCCTGAAGCGAATGGGCGGTGAGATAAAATATAATACGTCATTGTATTTAAGAATGAATGTATTTAGGTTAAAATAGAATGGGTGAGGTAAGATGGAGCAGGCAAATTCTCAAATCATTCAATGCCCGGGATGCGGCGCAAAGAACAAAATTCCTATAGATAAGATCGAAGCGACGGCTAAGTGCGGAAAATGCCACAAGCCGCTTCAGGCCGGTGCTAAAAAGCCGGGCTGGTTTGATACCTATACCATCCGATGTTCCAACTGCCGGGCCAAGAATCGAATCCCTACAGGCAAAATCGGTCAGACTGCCAAATGCGGAAAATGCAAATCCCCTCTGGAAACAGCAGACCTCCTCAACGGAAAATCCGTTATGGTCACGGATTCTAATTTTGACGGCAAGGTTATTAACTCTCCATTACCGGTCCTGCTCTATTGCTGGTCTCCCGGCTGACCGTCCTGTCAAGTGGCCGGTCCGGTCGTAGATCAATTTGCAGCAGATTCCAGGGGCCGCGTCAGGGTCGGAAAAATGAATGTAGAGACCAGCCCCGCTGTTGCGTCCAGATATAATGTGCTGGGAGTCCCCTACCTGTTGATATTTGACAACGGGCAATATAAAGAAGGCCTTCCGGGCGCGGTACCCAAACACGAGATTATGACGCGCATGGCCCATTATCTATAAAAAGGAGACCATGGAATCTGAGAGGCGATGCCGGGTTTTGGCCGATAAGATCGAAACCATTCTGGAAAGAGGCTTCGTTTTAAGCGACGATGCCGTTCATTATATCGATTCGACCTTCCCGAATCCCTCGCCGGAAGACCTTAGAGCAGCCATCAAGGATGAAGACGGCAGTGAAATCGAACCGCTTTATGAGCTTCTATTTTTCCCGGATGCCTTCATGCAGATGGAACTGGAAGACATTCTGAAAATAGAAGATTATACCAAAGAAGATGAAAAAACAGTGCTTGATATGCTGGTTTCCCGACTGCCCGAAACTCCTGTTCATTTCCCGGATACACGCGGCACCCTTTATCTTAGAATACCGGAATGGACCGCCGCACAATTCATCTCACGGCTCAAGGTATACAGGCAATTGGATGACCGGATCTCTCGATCCGTCGATACGCATGTTCCGGAAGAAAAGAGAAACGGCGTACGGGTAATATTCAGGAATTCCCGGTTTGCCCAGACAGAGAATCGAATTTCTTTTTTTTGCACCTATTTCGAAAAACTGAAAGACAGCTGCAAGGAATGTCTCGACTTGATGATCTCCCTTTTTGAAGAATCGGATGACAACCGGGACGTTTATCAAACGCTGGTGGAGAAAAAGCGTTACTATTTTCAAAGCGCCCTCAAGGCTTCACAATATGCGCAGATGCTCCAAACAGAGAACATGGAAACCCTTTTCGCACAAGGGGTCCGCGTGACATACGTCGATAAGCAGGACGCAGAACGGAAGATGGAAATCATCGACAAGATCAGCCATTCTGTTTTCGGAAAGACGGAGTATTTTCAGAAACCGGATGAGATCATAGAGGCCAGTGAATATCGGTTGAGGGAATAATTTTGTCTTAGCCACAGACCCACGCAGACATACGCTGACAATTTGCTTTTATTGCGAAGCGATGACCCTTTTTGTCGCCGCAGGCGTGTCGCGCCATAGCTGTATGCGACGGCGGGTCGCGGCGGCAAATGTCCGTGTCCGGCTTGCCGCGGCGTAGCCCTGGCGAAGACGGGTCTGTGTGTGTCGAGTGAGCGTAGCGAGCCCCGCAGGGCGGGATGCAAGCACGGGTGGCTAATTTTCAGCGAGAAACATGTATTGCCAATGTTATATCGTTTAACTTTGGGTTTCTGGATAACGAACTTTTATTATGATTGGAGTATGCGAATGAAACGCAAGTTATTTGCTCGAATGCTTTACCTTGTGATTTTCACCTGGGGAATGCTTTCCATCGTGTCGCCTTCCGCCTCATTTTCTTTGTCCCTCGATTCAATCCTTAATCAAGTCGAGAAACGATACGACATTAACGATTTTTCGGTCCTGTTTTTTCAAACCTCCACACTCAAAGCCATGGAGATTCAGGAAACCGCCTCAGGAAAGCTGCTGGTTAAACGGCCGGGTATGATGAGATGGGACTATGAAAAACCGGATAAACAGATCATCGTTTCCGATGGAACCCACCTCTGGGTTTACCGGCCGGAGGATAATCAGGTCCTGGTGGGCAGGGCCCCGTCCTTTTTCGGAGAGGGCAAAGGCGCCGGATTTTTATCCGACATCAAAAGTGTCCGGAAGAATTTTTCCGTCACACTGGAAAAGAAGGAAGGGGAAAAATCCTATCGCCTGAAACTTGTCCCAAAAAATCAGACCCAGGATCTGTCCCGGATCTATCTGGTGGTTTCCCCGGATACGTTTGAAGTCTTGGAAGTGATTACGTACAACGTGTACGATGATGAAACGCGGATCGAGCTGACCAATTATTCCTATGACCGGAATCTTGGGGATGATGTTTTCCGATTTGAAATCCCGGACGGAACCGATGTCATAAAAATGGATCAATAATTAAACTCAGAACCCAGAACTTTGAACGCAGAACCCCATTTATAGACTATCGACCAGCTCCTCCGGTATATCTGCGTTGGTATAGACTTTCTGGACATCCTCGCAGTCATCCAGGGCCTCCATTAACCGGATCATCAACTCTGCATCCTTGCCCTGAAGCGCCGTTGTGGACTGGGGAAGCATGGTGACTTCCGCCGCCGAATATTTAACGGATACGTCATCGAGTGCGTCCCTGACCGCCTCAAAATCGCCCGGATCCGTGATCACCTCAAAAATGCCGTTGTCCTCGCGAATATCTTCTGCACCGGCTTCCAACGCGATTTCCATGAGCGCATCCTCTTCCATGTCTTTCTTGTCGACGTTCATGTAGCCTTTTTTATCGAACATCCACGCCACACAACCGTTTTCCCCGAGGTTGCCGCCGTTTTTACCGAAAATATGACGGATATCGGCCACGGCCCGGTTCTTGTTGTCGGTAAGCGATTCCACAAGCACCGCAGCACCCCCGGGACCGTATCCCTCATAGACGGATTCTTCATAATTGACGCCCTCCAACTCCCCGGAGCCCTTTTTAATGGCCCGCTCCATGTTGTCCTTGGGCATATTTTCGGCTTTGGCTGCTGCAATGGCTGTCCGAAGCCTGGGATTTGTCGCCGGATCTCCACTGCCGCCCATTCGGGCGGCAACCGTGATTTCTTTGATCAATTTGCTGAAAATCTTACCGCGCTTGGCATCGGTAGCGCCCTTTTTGTGTTTGATACTGGACCATTTGCTGTGTCCTGACATAATGCCTCCTATCTTTTACCCATTCCGATAATGTATATTTCCCTGCTGGCCTTACGGCTGCTCTGGGGTTTATAGATTTTATATTTTTTAAACATATTTTTTATCCGGTCCAGGAAGGTGTTGAAATCTTCCCCCTGAAAGATTTTGCACACAAACGATCCGCCTTGCCTCAAACACGCCTGTGAGATGTTCAGCGCAGCCTCGCATAAATTAAACGATCGGGCTGCATCCACATCCTTGATACCGGTGGTTGCCGGTGCCATGTCACTCATGACCACGTTGAAATCCTTGCCGACGGCTTCAATCAGGCCGTTTCCCGGGGACAGGACATCCCCCGTACACACCCGAACATGTGACGGCATGGACGCGGTTACGGGATTTTGATCTACCCCTACCACCTGTCCGTTTTTTCCGGTCAGGCCTGCGGCTAAGAGAAGCCAGGACCCCGGTGCACAACCCAGATCCAGCACCTTATCGCCGGCTTTGATGAGTCCGTGTTTCTGCTGGATCTCTTTCAGTTTGTACACGGATCTGGCTGGATACTTATCCTTTTTGGCCTGCCGGGTATAATGGTCTTCCCACCGGTTTTTCTTTTTTTTCATATTATAGATAAAATGGCTTGTCGATTCAAGCAACTGATTTTATTTGAACCATTATGGAAATAGCGGTCTTGATTGTTGTTACTTAAGGTTCATCTCCAATTTAATTGGTATAAACGATTCGAAAGCCCCACGATTCGTGGCCGTATCCTGGATTATGCCTGAAAGGCATGTGAAGCTTTTGCCTGGGCAAGGCTTGCCGCGGCGAAGC
>CAYSUA010000560.1:0-4178 GCA_964433795.1 uncultured Desulfobacteraceae bacterium
CAACAATTCCAAAGACGAAATGAGTTGTTTTCGTGTATCCTTGGGATGAATCACCGCATCGATAACCGACCGGGAGGCCGAGTGATACGGTGTCAAGTATGTGTCCTGGTATGCTTGAACCTTTTCCTCAAAAACCGCTGCCGGATCCTCTGCGTTCGCCATTTCCCTGCGGTACAGTATCTTAACCGACGGCTCTGCCCCGAGCATCTGCATTTCGGCGCTGGGCCAGGCAAAGACCTGATCGAATCCGATTTCATGCACACCCATGGCAGGAATCGCTCCGCCATACATCTTCCGGATAATGACGGAGATCTTCGGCACCGTGGCTTCGGTCCAGGAAAACAGCATTTTTGCACCGTGCCGGATAATGCCGCTGTGTTCCTGTTTAACACCCGGCATGAATCCCGGCACATCCACCAAAGAAATAATCGGGATATTAAAGGCATCACATGTTCGGATAAAGCGGGCGCCTTTATCCGATGCATCGATGTCCAGGCACCCGGCCATCTTCATGGGATTGTTCGCAACAACTCCCACAACCCGGCCCGCCATACGGGCAAAACCGACGATCAGATTTTGAGCAAATGAGGGATGGATTTCAAAAAACACCGTGTCATCTACTATGGCATGAATCAGTCTCTTCATGTCATAGACCTTGTTCATTTCAATAGGAACCATATCGATGAGTTCGGGAACTTCTCTATCGACCGGGTCAGTGGTATTCACATTAAAGGATTTCTCAATATTGTTTTGGGGAAGATATTCGAAAAGCGTTTTGATTTTGTCCAGACATTCTTTATCATCTTTGGCCGTGAGGTGAACGACGCCCGATTTGGTGCTGTGAACCTTGGCGCCGCCGAGATCTTCGAAACTGACGTCTTCGCCGGTTACCTCTTTTATAACAGCCGGTCCGGTAATAAAGACATGCGACGTTTTTTCCACTTGGATAATGAAATCGCAAAGCGCCGCGGAATAGGCCGCTCCACCGGTACAATCTCCCATTATGGCCGCAATTTGGGGCACAATTCCGGAATTCAACGTATTTTGATGAAAAATACCGGTAATGCCGTATACGTTGTCCATGCCTTCCTGGATGCGCGCGCCTGCGGAAGCATACAGACAGATGACCGGCTTCATGTTTTCTCTGGCAAGCCGCAGGACATAGTGGATTTTGCCGCCGTGGGTTTTGCCCATGGAACCGCCCAAAACAGTGGCATCTTCGGAAAAAATAAAGACCTGGCGTCCGTTTATTTTACCGTAACCGGTGACCACCCCGTCACCGGGAAATTTTTTGCCATCCATACCGAAATCGCGGCACTGGTGCTCGGCCAACATATTCAATTCCACAAAGCTTAACGGGTCCAGAATGTGGTCGATTTTTTCACGGGCCGTCATCATCCCTTTTTGTTTTAATTTTTTCAGACGCTCCTCGCCACCGCCCTGAAATGCTTCAGCCTCTTTGGATTGAAGCTTTGAAAGTTCTTGATCCCACGTTTTTTTAGTTCTCATGATTATTACCCTAACCCGGATAAACCGGAAAAGTACCAAAAACAATTTGCCACAAAGTCACAAAGACACAAAGATATTATTTTATTTTTCTTCGTGCCTTTGTGTCTTGGTGGCAGGATGAAAAAAGTTTTGCCATAAAATGCAAAGAAATGACAATAAAGACTCTACGCTTCTTCCAAAGACGACTGAATGAGTTCGACAAGAATCCCAAAGGTGCTTTTGGGATGGATGAAGGCAACCCATTCATCATGGGCGTTTCGGTATGGCTCCTCATTGATCAATTGGATACCTTTTTCCTTCAGACGGTCCAGTTCAGCCCGGATATCATCGACCTCGAAAGAAAGATGATGAACCCCTTGTCCTTTTTTTTGAATGTATTTGGAAATAACCCCTTCGTCGGTTGTGGATTGGAGCAACTCCAAATTTGTTCCGTCCAAAGGAAGGAATGAAAATCTGAGTTCCCCGAAATTTTCAAACGCTGTTGAGGAAAGATTGAAAACGTCTTCAAAAAAACGGCTCGCCTCCTCCAGGTTGTTCACCGCTATTCCGATGTGACTTATGCGTTTGATCATGATGGTTTCCGGTTTGAATTAAAATGAAATATTAAATTAGCCACAGACCCACACAGACATTTATCAATTTTTCTTTTGCCGACGTGGGAAAAAGAAAAGGATCTGTCATAAAAAGGAAATTCCTATACTATTTAATTAAATATGACTTGAATATCAGGTTTTTTCATGTCATCGATACTGTCAATATTTCATATTATTGATGCTGTCAAGCTTTTTTAAACAGCAGCATTTATTTATAACTATCTATATTTAAACGTTTAATATAAAATATTCTAAATTTTAAGCTTTTAAATTTTTGTTCTTGACACTCGGATCTAATTTCATTAAATAATTAATGAAATTAGGCATGTTTCAGGAGACCGGCTTCAAATGGATAAGATAACGAAGAGAAAGAATCGGTGGAAAGCGGAAACCCTCGGTCCGGTATTGAAAAGAACCCCGGAACGAAAAGAAGTATTTACCACAGAAAGCGGGATTCCCGTCAAAAGACTGTACACGCCGTCGGATCTTAAGGACAGCGATTACTGTAGAGATTTGAGCTTTCCGGGTGAATATCCTTACACCAGAGGGGTCTATCCCACCATGTACCGCGGACGGCATTGGACCATGCGTAACTATGCAGGGTTCGGTACCGCCGAAGATACCAATCAACGTTACCGCTATCTGCTGGAGCAGGGCATGGTGGGGCTGTCCATGGCATTCGATCTGCCCACGCAACTCGGGTATGATTCGGATGACCCGGTTTCCGAAGGTGCCGTCGGGCGGGTCGGTGTGGCCGTGGATTCTCTTCAGGATATGGAAACCGTATTCGACGGCATCCCATTGGACAAAGTGTCAACCTCAATGACCATTAATGCCACAGCACCGATTCTGCTGGCATTGTATATTGCCGTGGGTGAAAAACAGGGGGTCTCCCAGGATAAATTGATGGGTACGACCCAGAACGATATTTTAAAAGAGTTTATTGCTCGCGGAACCTATATCTATCCTCCCGAACCGAGTATTAAACTCGTCCTGGATATCGTTGAGTACTGCATGAAAAACGTGCCCCGCTGGAATACGCTCAATATTGCCGGGTATCATTTCAGAGAGGCCGGGGCAACGGCCATTCAGGAATTGGCGTTTACCCTTAGTGATGCCATCACCTATATCGAAAAAGCACAAGAACGAGGCCTCCATGTGGATGAATTTGCACCCCGGCTGTCTTACAGCCTCGGCTGTTACATGGACCTGTTTGAGGAGATTGCCAAGTATCGGGCGGCCCGCCGATTGTTTGCAAAAATCATGAAAGAGCGGTTTAACGCCCAAAATCCGAAAAGCTATTTATTCAGAATTTTCAGCGGCTCCTGCGGATCAACGTTAGTCAAGCAACAGCCCATCAACAATATCGTCCGCGTGACCATGCATGCGCTGATGGGGATTCTCGGAGGTCATCAGGCCATTCACACCGCCTGCTGGGACGAAGGGTTTGCTATTCCTTCCCAGGATTCGGCCCGGATCGCTTTGCGAACCCAGCAGATACTGGCACATGAATGCGGTCTTTGTGACACCATCGATCCGCTGGCCGGCTCATACTACGTCGAATCCCTGACCAACGAAATCGAAGATCGAACAAGCAGTTATCTGAAACAAATAGACGAAATGGGAGGGATGCTGGGTGCCATCGATAGCGGGTTTGCCTGTCGAGAGATTCAAGAGTCCAGTGTGGCATTTCAAAAAAAGGTCGATGCCGGCGAAAGAACCATTGTGGGACTCAACCGGTTTGTCATGCCTGAAGAGGAAGAGCTTGATGAACAGGACATATTTGAGGTGGATCCGGAGGTGGAGGAGATTCAGAAATCTAAACTGGCCGCATTGAAACAACGGCGAGACAATCCGAAAGTCCAACACGCTTTGGAAAAACCGTCCGGAGCGATCGACCGAAATGAAAATTTGATGCCGTGTATTATTGAGTCGGTAAAATCTTATGCCACGCTGGGTGAAATCAGCGGTGTGATGCTTGACAAATGGGGAGAATATAAAGCGTCAACCCATATTTAATAGAATCCGGTTATGCAGAAACCTCAAGTCAAGCACCTGCGGCTTTGAAGATAACCC
>CAYSUA010000561.1:0-4174 GCA_964433795.1 uncultured Desulfobacteraceae bacterium
ATTAAATCAGTTAAGTTTTCTCCTTTTACGGTTGGGAAACCCGGATAGAACCAAATATTTCTTAAGCTTAAAATTCACCTTCCCTTTTCCGGGCCTGAATTCAGATCCGACAATTTTTTGTTTTCGTTCGCGAAGGGGTTTTTCTCTTTCCGCACGCTGAGCCAGCAATTGATCAATTATTTCTTGTTCCCTTTCTCTCCGTTCAGTTTCAAGAGATCGAACTGTTTTTTTTTGCCTGGCTAATCTTTTCTTGTAATCGGCTACCGTTTCAAAGTTCTTATCCCTGGGCTTTATCCTCTTCGCCTTTGTAATTTCTCCATCATAATGTTTCCTATATGATTTGAGCTGGGTATCTAGTTCCGCTTTAAACCTGGTCTCTATCCGGGCCAGTTCCGTGTTGATACGATTTATTTCATTCGCTGCCTCCTCCAGTTCCAAAACAAACGGCTGGATACTTGCGTCTTTTCGCAACTTCTGTCGATCCGGTTCGGAGATTCTTGCTTTTTCCGCTTTAAATTCGGTTTCACCAGACAACCTTTTCAGCCAGCCCCGTTTCCCCTCAAGTATCTTAATCTCTCTTTCAGCAGTAGAATCACTCATAGGGAGATTCCGCATAAAAACGAAATCTCCTGTTCCGTATATCTCACCAACCAGCGGCACCTGTTTGTGACCTTGCTTTGCGGCCTCTTGGGACACCTGCTGCTGTATTTTAAGGCCCAGCTCCCTTGCGGTAATGAACTGTTGCACATCTTTCAATGCTGCAATCACACGACCCGAAAACACCGAATGGCCTCCGATCCCTCCGTCAAGCACCACTTCATCTTTTCCGCCGGCGGTGATTATCTGCCGAACCGGCTGTTCGGTAATTCGGCGCAGATACGTTTCATTCCTTGATGGAAGAATGGAAGCTGAACGGGTGGAAAGAATTAGTCCCCCAAAGCAGGCATCGAATATATAAAGCACATGTTTAGCCGGAATCAGTTTGCTGATATCATTTTTTATTTGTTGCATTGAAATATTCTTGTAGGTTTCTTCCGCCTTTAAAGACCCGTCATACGGCACAAGATAGCCCAGTTCTCCTTGGTCGGTTGGAAATGTAATGCCGTGTCCGGCAAAATAGATCAGCACACCGTCATTAGGGCCGCTTTGAGACAGATCCCCCTGAATCACTTTAATGATCTGATCTTTCGTTGCTTTTTCATTATATAAAGAGATGATGCGTTTGTAATGAAAGTGTTTCCTCAAAACAGCTTCAATTCCCTTTGCATCGCGAACAGCATATTTAAGCTGTTTATCAACCGATAGGTTTCGATACCGATCTATACCTATGACTACGGCGGTCATCCGGTCGTATGGGGTGCGGGGGGTTGTGCTTTTCTTAAAATAGGATTGTTTGAATACTACATTGATGCTTCGGCCTGATTTGCCGATCCTTCGACTTTCAGGAATTTCCGTCCCGATACGATTATCTGAATCCGTCAAAGCGATTTCAGAAACCTTTTTAATATTATGTTCGAGTGAGCATCCAAGAAGCATAGATAATGAGAGCACGACAATAATCGATTTCCGTCTAACATTTTTGAGTCTTTCAATTACCAAGTTCTCATGGCTCCCTTTTGATATGAAAAAAAGCATACACATATAAACTGCTAATCTTTAACTCCGCTGCTGACAGGACTATCCACTCCCCAGAGCACATATTTCGCAAGATATACAGACGTTCCACACAATATAGATTCCTCCTGCCCATCTAATTCATAATCACCGTGATAATCCGAAATCTGGCCTGAAAGGGTGATATGATCACCGATTTGATAAGCTCCTGCACCTATTTGGACTGCTTGATGTGATGAATTATTAAGATTTAATCTGTCAGTTGTGACCCATTAAATGCCTGAATTTCATTCACCTCGATATTTCCACCTCTTTCTAAATTCCGACAAGGCAACCAACTATTGTTGATCCATACCAAAAAGAACCATACAATATTAAACCACGTATTATTATTCTTTTCATAATATTATCGCCAAATTTAATTTAGGCACACTACAACGCCGTGTGCCAAGGCGGTTAAGAGTTATTCAGCTTTTATCATGTCCCAGTTCTTGTTCTGCTGGTATCTGATAAGTGCTTCGCCGGTAGTATAGTAGGTTTTATCACCGAATCGAAGAATGACCTGAATTTCAACTTCGTCCAACAAATCGGCATCTGCGAGTTCAGCAAAGTCAATTGGAGAGTCATAAGTCACCTTCACATCGATAGTGTTGTCACCACTACCATCTGCCGATTGTTTGAGATGAATTTTGTCCAACGTACTACCACTACCAAGACTGGCAGCATCATCTAAAGGACATTCTCGAGCAGGCTCAGGCTCTGGGCATACCACAGGTTCTGGGCATTCTTGAGTAGGCTCAGGCTCAACAAATGCGCCATCATCATAAACCACCATGACATGAAGTTTGGTGGATTTGTGAAGATGCTGTGTCCAACCTCCTCGCATGTCCACTGACCAGGCATACCAGTTATGACTTACCCAATTGACGAATGACGAAGACCAGTACCCAATAGGTGTTATCTTACCAAGGAAGGGGCTGGCTACCGCTGGGTTCCACCCTCTATAGTTGATTATAGATTCTAACTCCTCAATAGTTGGTAATCTACCACCAACTGATGCGGCATATGCCACGGCTTCGTTATAGGTGTACGCAGTGCCATCATCGACTTCCCACAACAGACCGTTTTCGATGTTTAGTACACTCGTGTCATTAAATTCTTCGAAGAGTGCCGATGGATCATCATGAAATGGGTTTTCACCTCTGACACATCGAACGTCATTGTCAGTGTCCCACTGATTAGTGGTTCTGGCTGAACCATAGTCGAAATTTACTACCCACCTGTTATCCATCTTAGCTCTCCAGTCGACCGAGATGGTCCATTCATCATGAGTGCTAGAATCAAAGAAATCAGTGTAGGCAGTAGGATTTATCCTGGACCTGTTGAATAGAGATATAGATTCTCTGATTTTTGGTAAACGCCAATCATCATAACCACCGAGGTCTAAAGCATCACAATACTGTGCTCCTGACAGTTGATTCTTTATCGGTCTTGGAGTTTGCATCCATGTGAGCTCGTGTTGATTATCAGTTACCGTGCCATCACCATTATCTGTGAAACGATCGTTTGCCATTATCGTACCGACACTCCCGCCAACGTACAGGAGAGAGATCAGTATAAAAAGGACAACATTGTGTGACTTTTTCATATTAATTGCTCCTTTATTGCTGCTGTGTGGTTTCAAAATAAAAAGCCCATCCTCCTCAGAGAAGAATGGGCTTCAACGTCAAATTTAACCGTTGGGCAACCCCGCTACCTATCATTACCAGGCCGGAAGCTTTGCGTCCCACTCTTTCGAAAGGTTTGCCTTTTCACAACTATCTCTATTATCGGCAAAAATTGTATAAAACTTTAGAACAATCTGTATATATTTTTGAATCATTTCATATAATTGTGCTGCATTGTGGTATTATGCTTGGTCATTTTTCTATCCATGTTCACTCCAAGTTATTAAGCCTGCCTTTTTAGGAATCTTCCATAGAATACTTTTTTAATTGATTTCCCGGAAGACATAGAAATTGATTGTGTTTTTTGCATTATATTGTTTACGCTTCCCATGGTTTTTGTTGAGATAGTTTTTGAACCGTTCCATATTTCTTTCATACTATAAACTGCGATTTCACCACTTCGTGATACGATTTCAGAACTTGCCTTTACACCTCCTTTGGTTCCAGCTAGAACAACATTATCGATGAATGAATCGAGGGTATCGACAGCGGTCGTTAGATTTTTAGTCGTTTTCTCCCAGAAATTCGTTTCATTTCTTTGATCGGTTTGAGCGGTTGAATAG
Organism: uncultured Desulfobacteraceae bacterium; assembly: GCA_964433795.1. Lineage (GTDB taxonomy): Bacteria > Desulfobacterota > Desulfobacteria > Desulfobacterales > SURF-15 > DUZK01. The sequence continues at coordinate 3,905 of CAYSUA010000561.1, forward strand.
ACTCGATTACGCATTCGCGGAAGGACGTCTCTTTTAAATATATTTTTAACATCAAAAAACAGACTTTTCACACGAGTTGATAAGGTATGTGTAGCTGCATCATGATCCCACCTCTTATATGCCCTGCATCTTTGGATCGTTCCATGCCCTGCTGTAGAAGTTAAGAGTCCAGCTCCAATTCCTTGAGCGAAATCGTCCACGGATCTTCCAATATAAGGCACACAAGATAGGAACTGTTCCATCAATTTTTCACCAAAATTCATATAGTTA
>CAYSUA010000562.1:0-4154 GCA_964433795.1 uncultured Desulfobacteraceae bacterium
ATTTCCCGATAAAGCGGGATTTACGCTTCGCTACAACCGGCTTGCCCGGGTTAGGATTTGGACTTGGGTAAAATGACGGGGTTCTATTCTGCTTTGACAGGATGAGCGGCCGGGTTTTTATCCCGCCGGTTTCGCTGGAGCACATACGTGACCGCGATCAGGATTAATCCCAAAAGGATGCCTTGCACCTTATTAAGCAGAATCGGGAAGGGAATCAAAACAGCGGCAACAATCAAGACGCCTCGTTCAACAATTTTCAATTTGGTCAGCATCCACCCTTCGAAACCGATCACCACCAGGTAAATCGAAATAGTCGCAGCAAAAAGAGCAAGAACAATCTCCATGAAAGAGCCTTTCAGCAAGATCGGCGAGTTAAAGATAAGCATATAGGGAATAATATAACCCGCAACGGCGATTCGAGATGCTTCAAAGCCTGTCTTCAGTGGATCGGTTTTGGCAAGAGATGCGCCTGCATAGGCGCCAAGGGCAACCGGTGGAGTGACGCAGGCCATGATGGCAAAATAGAATACAAACAGATGGACCTGAAGCACATCGCCGCCCATTTCAATTAACGTGGGCCCGCCGACAGAAACGGCCAGCACGTATGCAGCGGTTGCGGGCAGTCCCATACCGAGAATGATGGCTGAAATCATGATGAAAAACAGAGCGACAAGATAGACCCCTTTTGATGCCGAAATCACTAAATTGGAAAACTGTAGACCCAGCCCGGTATTCACCACCACACTGATGATCAGCCCCGCGCCTGCGCAAGCACACCCGATCATCACCAGGTTTCTACCCCCCCGATGCAGGGAATCGATGACTTTCCGAGGCGTCATCCAGCGGTTACGATCAAAAAAACTGATACAAAACGCAACCACGGTTCCGATAAAAGCCCCCATAAACGGTGAGTACCCGTAAATCATCAGGGCCAGCAGTACGATGACGGGAAGAAACAGATACGAGTCGCGCAAGAGTTCTTTGGAGGATACGGCATCCAGAATGTCCATGGTCTTTAAATCATATTTCAGTGCTTCGTAATGGACCATGGCGCCCACACAGAAAAAATAGAGTACTGCCGCCGGCAGTGCCGCCTTGCATATGGAGATGTAAGGAATTTGGGTAATCTGGGCCATGAGAAATGCCGCAGCCCCCATGATGGGCGGCATGAGTTGTCCGCCCGTTGAAGCGGCCGCCTCGACGGCGCCTGCAAATTGAGATCGATACCCGATCCGTTTCATTAAAGGAATACTGAAAGTGCCGGTGGCAAACACATTGGCTGCGGCTGCTCCGCTGATGGTTCCGAAAAAGGCGCTCGAAATGACCGCCACTTTGGCGGGTCCTCCGGCGGTACGCCCTGCCAGGCGGCATGCCAGATCGATAAAGTATTGGCCCAATCCGAGGCCGTGAATAAAGGCGCCGAATATAACAAACAGGGCTACAAATACGGAGGACACACCGGTCAAGGAGCCGTAAATGCCTTCATCGTCGAACAGGTAGCAGGCTTCAATGATCCAGTCGATGCTGAATTTTTTATGATATAAAAATCCCGGAAAATGATGACCGAACACCAGATGAATCAATGCCAAACCCATGAGCATCGCCAAAGCCGGAGCAGTGGAGCGGCGAACCGCTTCCACCAGAGAAATGACCACAACGACCCCGATCCAGATCTGGAGCGTGGTAACATCGGTTGCCCCCTCCCATCGCTCGTTCAGGTCGTCTTTATCGAGTATAATATACAATGACGGTAAAAAACTGAAGAACGCCCAGATCCAGTCATACCAGGGAATGCGGTCGCCGGGAGACCGCTTGGTCATGGGAAACAGCAGAAACGCCAGGGGAATAAGAAACAGCAGATGAAAACCGCGTTGGAGGCGGGGTTCCAGCACACCGGTGGCTCCGGTATAGAGGTGAAAACAAGCCACACCAACGGTCAGAATCATGACTAGCTTTTTCTGAACTCCGGTCAGTTCTCGCATGTTGCTCCTCACTCCAGCTCCGGCGATCTTCCCCTGCCGAAAAAAGAAAAAGAAAAGCCGGGGCCAAGTTCCAGCCCCGGCTCAAATGATGTTTTATTTCATGTAACCCTTCTCTTTGTAATACCTTTCAGCCCCGGGATGCAGCGGTCCGGGAAGATCTTTCCATCCGGTGGCCGGATTGAATCCAAGGCTCTTGTGGATGGATGGCAAGCGATCTTTGTTCTCTGAAATGATCTTTATAATCTGGTAGGCCGCATCCGGATCGAGACTCCTGTGTGCAATCAACGCGGTTCCCATGGCGGCGGTGGGAACGTCTTTGGTCAGGATACCCGGATACATCTCTTTTTTGATAACCCCGCTACTGAATCCGTAATTATTTTTCATCAATTGCAGCAGATCATCGGGCCATGCAATAATTCGCAATTTACGGCCCAGAGCAGCCTCTTGAATGATGGCAGCCGGCGGGGCGATATTGATGCAGGCAAAATCGATATGGCGATCTTTCAGGTTCGTGGCGATCCCGGTGTAACCGGTAAAGATCACCTTACCCCCCTTTTTCTTGATATCATCATAGGAGGTTTTAAAGTATGCCTCCAACATCTTCCGGTACGTGAATTCGCCGCTTACGCCGATCTTGCCGGGGGACACCTTAATCGGTTTCGGATAATTCTTCAGTTGTTCCATGGTTTCGACGCCGGTATCGACGGCGGCCATGACATGAAGAAAGTTCTGGCTGAATCCGCCGCCGAGAACCATGATATCCTCATACTTTTTGTCTTTGTAGAGATCGACCCCTTTTCTGGCCAGGAAGACAAAAGGCGGTAAAGCCCAGCCGAGTTCGGCTTTATTGGTTCCCACCACCGGCTGGTTCTTGGTACCGCCGCCGGGAATCACATTGATCTGAATATTCGAATTTTTCTCCTGAATGATCTTTGCAATACCGCCGGCCATGACAAACCACCCGCCGCCGGTTCCGCCCGCCGTCCAGGTTAGTCTCACTTTCGCTGCGTAGACCGGGGCCGCCAGCAATGCGATGATAAGGATTGCCAGTATTGATAAAATGGTTGTTTTTTTACTCATGGACTGCCTCCTTTCATTGTTGTGTTACGGTTAGATGGTAGTTACGACATGGGGAGCCAATAAGCAGCCACCGGCTGCTTCAACTCTTCACTCACTTTACGGAACCGGTTCCTGCTGCAAACTCACAGGACACTCCATCCAGGGAAGCTTCCGCATTCACAGTCTCCGTATCTTCGCTTTCGCATTGGGGACATGAAGGACCTTTTCCCATTCCCATGTCGATGTTGAAACGTTGAAAAGACTGAAACGTTTCATCACATGTTCTACATTTAAAATCGATCAACGGCATAGTATCGACCTTATTAGTTATAGAGGGGACGCTGACCCGTCTTCGCGAGAAGCTTCGCCGAGGCAGGTCTTACGCAGATAAATGCGGATTATTTTTATCGATCTGTGTAATCTGCGTTCATCTGTGTCCAAAAATATTCTTTCCGAAATCGAGCATCCAGCATCTATATCAGTCCGTATCGTTTCTTCAATTCAAATCGCTTGATCACTTCCTCCAACGGCTGCAATTGTTTTGCTGTTAACTCAGGCAGCGGTGCACGGGGCACACCCACCGGAAATCCCATCAACTTCACCATGGCTTTAACGGCCACAGGGTTGGTGTGTGAGTAGGCGGCCTCCATAACCGGCAAGAATTCAAAATAAAGATTTCGGCTGCGGAGAACATCATCCCAGCCTTTCCAGGGTATGGACATTTCAGCCATCTCTTTTGGAATCACGTTTCCCGAAACATTGGCTGTACCGTGTCCGCCCATTGCCAACGTCGGAAGTGTAATGGCATACGGCGGCGCATCACAGCAAAGCACCCGCAGTTTTCCACCGGTCCCGTCCATGACGGATGCCAGCTGGGCGACATTGGGAACCGCCTCCTTGTCTGCCACAAGATTGGGACACGCCTGGGTAAGTCTTATGATGGTTTCCGGATTGATATTCACGACCACACGTGCCGGATTATTATAGAGTGCCACCGGAATGCTGATGGATTGACAGACGGTTTTAAAGTATTCGAAAATCGCACTCTGGGGCGGAGCAATATAGGGAGGCACCACCATCATCACACCATCGGCGCCTTGTTCCTCCGCAAGC
>CAYSUA010000563.1:0-4140 GCA_964433795.1 uncultured Desulfobacteraceae bacterium
CCGGCATATTGTAATAGCCGGTGAACATGGAGGGGCCTTTAACCACCAGTTCGCCCGGGGTATTCATTGGAAGATCATTTCCACTCGAATCGATCACCTTATACGTATCATACGGGCACGTCGGTTTTCCGATGGTACGACAGATCGTATCCATATCTGAGTGCTTGCGGGTCAGGGTCTGCATGCCCTCGGTTCCCCCGTATCCGCTCAAGTAGGCGCACCCGAGCTTATCAACCGCTGCATGGATCAGTTCGGGCGAACTGAAGCCGGCACCGGCATGAATTCTTTTAAGAGAGCTGAGGTCGAAATCTTTCAAACGCTCGTAGTTGACCACTCGGTAGGTCATTGTGGGAACCCAAATCACGGTGTTGATTTTTTCATTTTGAATCATCCGGCAGATGCTTTCCGGGTCTGTTCGGTTCATCATAATGAGCTTGCCGCATGCAAAAATCGTAGTGCAAATGCCATTGGCAAAGGGGAGATCATGGGCAGCAGGGGCAACAATCAGGCAGACGGTGTCATGGCTTATTTCACAGGCTTTGGCCGAGTACTCGGCCTTGCACAAAACAGCATTGTGGGTGCGCGGGGCGATTTTAGGCAAACCGGTTGTTCCGCCGGTGGGACCCATATGCGCCACCAGCATGGGATCGGGTCGGCCTTCTTTCAACCGGTGACGGTTGCTTTCATTTCGTTCGGCATTATGGATGAGTGTTTCTAAATTCTGATACGCTTCTCGGGATTTGCCCCTGGTAATAATCACGTTCTTAATTCGGGGGTTTGCTGCTGTAACATCTTCGATGATCGGTAAAAAATCCGTCTTTTTGAATTTTTCGGCAACAATCCAGGCAGCGGCACCGGAAAGCCGGGCCAGATGGTTGATTTCATATTGACGATACCGCGCAATTAAAATCACCGGTATCGCTCCGATTTTCTGCAAAGCAAAATAAGCGACCACAAACTCATGCCAGTTCGGCAGTTGAAGCAGGACGCGATCCAGGGGTTGTATGCCGAGATCCAACATCCCGATGGCTAACCGGTCGGCTTTTTCCCTGAGTTCGGCATAAGTAAGCCGTTTAGTGTCGTCCACGATGGCTTCTTTTTCAGGATAGACATCGGCGGCCTTGTCGAGGATATCGCCAAACGTCAACCCGGGCCACCAGTGCAACTGATTATATTTTTCGGCATCGGCTTTCGTATACGGTATAATGCCTTCCAGATTCATCCTCATTATTCCTTTCGAGCCAACGATGGCGTTTATATAAGACATAGGTTGAGCGGTTCAGGGTTCAGGGTTCAGGGTTGCAAAACCCTAACCCGGATAAACCGGAAATTACAAATCACAAATATCAAATACCAAACAAATCACAACACGCGGCGCAAGCGCCTGCGCTGCGCGTGACCGAAATTCAAAATCTCAAACATGCTCAAGATATCGAAAAACGAACGTATCACTGTTTTGGTCATTGAATATTGTAATTTGAGTTTTATTTGTAATTTGCCTGCCCGCCGTTTTTCTGTCGGGGTGCTTAGTATTTGAGATTTTAGCAGTTTTAATCATTTATAACCTTTGAACTTTGAACCCTGAACCGGGAACCGATCAGTTATAGAATCCGCATTGTATATCTTACACAACAGTGCCCTTAACTGGTAGGTTCCCATGGCAGGATCGTAGGGCGGACCGCTTTCGGTCAGCACATTGGCGTTTGATTTCCACACGCCGTGCTCAGGTGTATCCTCTTCGGGATACCACCACCCGTGCTGGACATTCACCACATTGGGTTTAATGCCGTCGGTCACTTTCGCACGCTGCTTGATTCTTCCTCTCAGCGTCTCGATCCATACCCAGTCCCCCTCTTGAATCCCGGCCTTATCGGCCGTTTCAGGATGAATTTCCACCCGCGGGTCCGGGTCCTGTTTGCGTAGGGATGGGATTTGGCGATATTCGGAATGAAAGTAATATTGTGATCTTCCGCCGGTGGTCAATATCAAGGGATACGCATCGGAGAGTTCGGGTGTGCTGATCGGGCTTTCCGGCGGCTCCCGGTAATAGGGCAGCGGATCAACCCCCTGTTTTTCCAAAACAGTGGAGTACAATTCAACCTTTTTGGATGGGGTTCGAAAGCCCCGTTTTTCGTATTTACGATATTGAAACGGCAGTGTGGCCCAACCTTTTTCTTTGAGTTCCTCAAACGTAATCCCCAGTTTGGATAACTGATCATTGAGTAGATCTTCCAGCGGTTCAATACCCACCGGCAATTTCATTCGGCGCGCCAAATCGATGAAAACTTCCTCATCCGGCCGAGCCTCTTCAAAGGTGACGATTTTTTGTTGTGCCAAAACGTAATTAAAAGCGATAAACGGAATACCCACAATTTCATCAAGCTCAAGCCAGGTGGCGGCCGGCAGGACAATGTCGGCCATTTCTGCGGTCGGCGTCATGTAGATGTCCATCACCGAGATAAAATCGAGATGATTGAAAGACTCATATACTTTCCGGCTGTTGGCGTAACTGATCAGGCCGTTGTTGCCGAAAATCAGAAAGGCTTTAATCGGGTAAGGTTCCCCGGTCCGCATGGCCTTAAAAAGTGTTGAGATATGCGCCGAAGGGAAAAGCGATCGCATTCCTGCCAATATGCGAAACTCGTCGGCTCCCATCCGCTTTTTTCGAATGTCTTCCGGTATATTTTCGATCAGCGGTGGGACATCGCGGATAACCCCCGTACCGAGGATCCAGCCACCGGGAATATCGATATTGCCGGTAATTCCCGGCAACATGGCCACCGCACGCACGGTTTGAAGGCAATTCGGGGTGTGTTCGATGGCCACGCCCCATTCGAGGGTCGCCGGTTTGGTTTTTGCAAACAGTCGAGCGGCAGCCCGGATCGTATCTGATGGGACCTCGGTAACTGTCTCGGCCCATTCGGGCGTGTAATCCCGCACCCGTTCGGCCAATCGATTAAACCCCATTGTCCATTCTTCGACAAACGCGTTGTCATATATCTTTTCGGTGATGATCACGTTGATCATACTCAGCGCCAGAGCATCGTCTGTGCCGGGTCTGAGTTGCAGCCAGATTTCGGCCTGTTCGGCCAGCTGGGTCCGGCGCGGATCGACCACGATGAGCCGGGTGCCCTTTTTAATGCAGTCTTTGGCCCGAAATTGAATTTCACCGTCCGATCCGGATACGATGGGATTGTGTCCCCAGACCAGCACGCAGGCCGGATTGACGTCCCCGTAGTAATCGCACACCGGAAACCCGCCGTACGTCATAAAACTGGCATGGATCCGCGGGATAAAGCACTGCGCCAAACCGGGCTCGCACCAGTTGGGCGTTCCGAGCGCATGGGCAAAGCGGCAGACATGACGGAAATGATGCCTGCCGGTACCGGTTCCCACCGCAACCGCCTCAATGCCGTATTTCTCTTTTGTGGCGGTGATATGATCGGCGATAGTGTCGAGGGCTTCGTCCCAGGAGATGCGCTCCCATTTGCCCTCGCCCCTTTTACCGACCCTTTTCAGCGGGTATTTTAAACGATTGGGATTGTAGAGGTGTTCGATGCTGGCCAATCCTTTTGGACACATCCTGCCTTTGCTGACGGGAGATTCCGGATCACCGGTCACCTTGACGACTTCGCCGGCTTCTACGTGCACCAGCGCCCCGCATCCGCCATGGCACATCCGACAGGCACTCTTGTAGACTTTCACGCCTTGGATCGATGGGGCATCAGTCATAACGTTCTCTCTCGGGTTTTAAAACTTCTTTTCTAACCCGGACAAGCCGGTTGGAGCGAAGCGGAAATCCCGCCCAGTCGGGGAATTGACTATTGAATATTGATAATTGAATATTTGTGGATGTCGCTCGCGCAGCGCAGGCGCTTGCGCCGCGTGTGCGCCGCGTGTCGCCCCGTCATTTTTATGATTGTTTTTTTATAAATGATCCGCAAGGCGGACCTTAAATATTCAATTATTGGAAGATGGTAAAAATATCACCATATAATTTTTTTGCCACAAAATGCATGAAAATAACTTTTAAGGATCTAAAGCGGTATATTGCCGTGTTTGCGGGGTTGTCTCGGCGTTTGCGCTTTGTTGCTCAACAATTCCAAGGCCGCAATGAGTCGTTTTCTTGTATCCTTGGGA
>CAYSUA010000564.1:0-4133 GCA_964433795.1 uncultured Desulfobacteraceae bacterium
GCTTATGACCTACAGCTGGCCTGGAAATGTCCGAGAACTTGCCAACACCATGGAAAATCTCCTCACCACCACCGAAGATGATCCCATCTTATTCCCCAAGCATCTTCCGACTCCTATTCGCGTGGAGGTAACCCGGGCGTCTGTGGGCAAAAAGGAAGATGAGGATGATATTCAAAATGAAGGCGTTTCCAGCCAACCGATCGGCCCCTTAAAGGACTTTAGAGAGACCGCTGTTACTCAGGCTGAGCGATCCTATCTCAAAAGCCTCATGGCTTATACGGACTGGGATATCAAAGAATCCTGCACCGTATCCGGCTTGTCTCGACCGCGGTTATACGCGCTATTGAAGAAGTATCAGATTTCCCGGGGCGAATGACACATCCTTTTTCGCTCTCGTAGGATTCCATTTATTCCTCTCATTACCCCGTTAACCACTTGAGATAAACTTCCTATTTCCTAAATTTGATCGTTTGTTTCATTTCTGAATTGTCTTGTTTGAAAAGACATTATTCCTGGAAAGTGTCTTATAAAAGAGTACAATGTAACTTGTAGGACATTATTTATGATTATTAATTTATAATAACTTATTGATATAATTCAATATTTAATTTAACTGATTATTTAGGCACGAATTTTGTATACTTATTTACAATCTTTAATCCCGATTGAATCGATAAAAGGGAAGTTTAAAGGGTCAGAGGAATAATAAAGAACGTGTTAACAAATTGGAAAAATGCCGGCAGCAAGGTTTTCCTGTATTCCAAAAGGAAAGACGAGGCCGGAAAACGGCTGCAAAGAGTGGTTGAGGCCTTTGTACCGGGTATGAATTTGGAAATATATCGAGACCTTAAAGATCTTACGATCAGGCTCAGTCAGCCCGGCGATCCGGTTGATATTTCGATTTTGATGACGGAATCAAAGAAGGAACTGTCCGAATTTATCGGAATTCGGGAACTGCTTTCAGATATCCGGATCATCATCGTATTGCCGGATAGAACCAAGGGCACCATAGCAACCGGTCACAGCTTTCGTCCCCGTTTTGTTACGTATGCAGATAGTGATTTCGTTGAAGTCGGCGCAGTACTGAATCGAATGCTGGATTATGCGTACAAGAACAATTAAAATAATATCAACTGATTATTCGATTTTTTTAATCTTTTAAGGGAGGATTAGAACGATGCATGGAGAAACAGCGAATACAACCGTGGTGGAGGACACTGACACTTACGACAGAGAGGGTAAATACCTTACCTTTACCCTGGATGAAGAAGAGTACGGTATCGGAATTATAAAAATCAAAGAAATCATCGGAATGATGGCAATTACATCAGTGCCCCAGACTCCCGAGTTCGTTAAAGGCGTGATCAATCTTCGAGGAAAAGTGATACCTGTTGTGGATCTAAGGCTCAGATTCGGGCTGAACGCCATCGATTACACGGAACGGACCTGTATCATCGTGGTTGAAATTGAAGGGAAATCCGGAAAAGTCACCATCGGCGTAGTGGTGGATGCGGTATCCGAAGTGCTGAATATAAAAGGAGAGGACATTGAAGATACTCCGACATTCGGCACCAAGTTAAACACCGACTATATTCTCGGAATGGCCAAAATGGAAGGCGGGGTTAAAATCCTTCTTGATATAGACTGCGTGCTCAGCGAACAGGAGATATCGGCACTTGAAAAAGCAGCATAAAGCATAACGTATCTGCCAAACAATTATTTGGAGCCAGATCATGAGTAACAAGGCGATTCTTATTGTCGATGACGAAGCTCAGATTCGAGATGCGTTTAAAATGGCTTTTGAACAAGTCGGGTATTCAACATATCTGGCGGAAAGCGGTGAGGAGGCACTCGATGTTTTAAAGACCAACAATATCCATGTGATGTATTTAGATCTTAAACTTCCGGGAATGAACGGATTGGATCTCTGTAGGCAGATTCGAAAAGATCAATCGATTTCGATCATATACGCGGTTACCGGATATGCATCGATTTTTGAACTTCGCGATTGCAGGGAGGCCGGTTTTGACGATTATTTCACAAAGCCGGTGGAGTTGGGAGTTCTTTGTCGAACCGCCGAGGAGGCATTTGATAAGCTCTCCAGATGGAAACGAAAATAAAGGAGTATGAATCGTGGATGCTGGGATGAAAGTGTTAGTTGTCGATGATTTTTCCACTATGCGGAAAATCATTAAAAACAATCTAAAAGGCATGGGATTCAACAATATTGTCGAGGCTGAAAACGGCCAGAAAGCCCTTGAGGAACTTAAAAAAGAATCGATCGGGCTTATTATATCGGACTGGAACATGCCGGTGATGACGGGAATCGAATTACTCAAGGCCGTGCGCGGAGATGCCGGATTAAAAAGTATTCCATTTGTTATGGTTACTGCCGAGGGGCAAAAGGATAATGTGATGGAGGCGGCGAAAGCCGGTGTCAGCAACTATGTTGTCAAACCCTTTACTCCGGATACTTTCAGCGAAAAGCTGCAAAAGGTTCTCGGTTAAAGATTCCCTTCATCAATGATCCTCAACAGATTGCAGGTGAATGGTGCGAAACAGTAAATCCGGTTTTCAATCGACCGATATTGATACGATAAGAGGGTGGAACCATGAGCGAACTGATGGAGAAAATAGATAATCATCTTCAGGCGATATCCCTGGAAGTGGTCACACTTGAAGATCAGGATATTGCCGCCATGGGCAAAATCTTAAACTACTTCGGAGAACTTGAGGAAGCGTTCAAGAGCTTTGACAATCCGGTATTTTCAGATCTGATTAAAGCCCTCATGGGTTATCTTGAACGGATAATAATGTTTGAAGCCGAAGATATGACCCCGTTGGAAGAGGGGATTGAGTGCCTTCAAAAGCTCTTCCGATCACTGAAAAATGAAGATGATGTGGATGATGACGTCTCCGGCCTGCTGGAAGCCCTCGGATTTGAAAAATCAGATGCCGCCGAAGAAGCAGAAGAGATCCAAACTGAAGCCCCCCCTGAAGCAGAAACAAATCCCCTTGTCGAGATTCGTGAGGAAGATAAAGAAATTATGGGGGATTTCGTTCTGGAATCTTTGGAAAACCTGTCCACCATTGAGATTAGTCTCATCGATTTGGAGCAGGATGCCGGCGACGTTGAAACCATAAATGCCATATTCAGACCGTTTCATACCATCAAAGGTGTTTCCAGCTTTTTGAATCTTGAGAAGATCAACAAACTTGCCCATAGTGCGGAAAATCTTCTCGATCATGCCAGAAACAGAGCCATACAAATTGATGCCGGCATTATCGATATCGTTCTCGAGTCGGTGGATATGCTGAAAAAGATGATTCAAAATGTTCAGGGAGCACTCGAGTCCGGTTCCGCCATTGACGATAATATTAATACCGTCGATTTAACCCAACGTATTGAGGCTTTGAATACACGGGCATCCAGTACTGAGGAAAAACCCCTGGGTGAGATCCTGGTGGAAAGCGGATCGGTTTCACCGGAAGATATTGAGGCAAGCCTGGAAAGACAGAAAGAAGAACCGGAAAAGAAGATCGGTGAAATACTGGTCGAACAAAAAAAGATCGATTCCAAAACCGTTATCTCCGGGTTGCGGGAGCAGAAAAAATTCAAACACGGCCAGATCGATCTGCAAGTCAAGGTAGATACCAAGAAGCTGGATAATCTCGTGGATCTCACCGGAGAGCTTGTCATCAACCAGGCCATGCTGAAGCAAAACGATACCATTGTCCTGGCCAACAATCAAAAGCTTTACCACACCATGAACCAGTTAACCCAAATTACTTCCAGCCTTCAGAAAACCGCCATGGCCATGCGGATGGTTCCCATTAAAGCCACGTTCCAGAGGATGGTGCGACTGGTGAGGGATCTTGCGAAAAATTCAGGTAAAGAAGTGGCTTTGGAAATGTCCGGTGAGGACACGGAAATCGATCGGAATGTGGTGGAAGAACTCTATGAACCCATGGTTCACATGATCCGAAACGCGGCAGACCACGGCATCGAGTCTATCGCGGATCGAGAGAACGTCGGAAAGAAAAAGAACGGCACCATCAATCTCCGGGCGTATCAGCGGGGAAGTAATATCATTATCGAAATTGAGGATGACGGTCGCGGGTTAAATAAAGAT
>CAYSUA010000565.1:0-4118 GCA_964433795.1 uncultured Desulfobacteraceae bacterium
TCAAATTCCATTCATTGATATGTTTTGTCTCTTTAGCTGTCTTTATTTATAACTAATTGAAATAGCACAAAATATTCCCACACAATTTTTTGGCATAATTCCTGCTAATGTTTTCTTCGGATAGGAGTGAATTTGGGGCCGTCTAATTTGTTGTCGTAAGATTGCCTGGAAAACCGATCAGAAGACCTTATTTCATAGAGGGGCTTAATGGCTCAAGAAGCGCTCAGTTTCAATAAAGCGAATCCGGCGCTGAATGCCGGTGATGAGCGTAAGGCGCGGGGGTTCTCAGAAGATGATATTATCCTCGCAGCGGTTCCTGAAAATGAGGAAATGTTCAGATGGTTGTTCGACGTGGCTCCCGTTGGTCTTTACGAGATCGACTATACATCCGGCAGATTCCTCAGAGTTAATAAATACCTGTGTAAATTCTACGGCTATTCTGAAGAAGAATTCCTGTCACTGTCCGTACCCGATATATTACACCCCGAGGCGAAATCCCGATTTATAGAGAGACGAAAGCAGGTGTTATCAGGCAACAGTATTTCTGATACCGCAGAATACAAAGTAAAGAAAAAAGACGGGAGCGAAGCCTGGGTGATCGTGAATATTCGATTAATCTATGAAGATGGAAAGCCGGTAAGGGCCATCGGTGCCGTTCAGGATATCACCCAGCGCAAGAAAATGGAGGAAGCCCATAGAGCGAGTGAAGAGAAGTATCGGCTTTTGGTGGACAATGCCAATGACGCCATATTCATTGCACAGGATGGGAAAATTAAATTTGCAAATCCTAAGACCCTGGAAGTTCTGGGCTATACCCCGGAGGAAATGGCTGAAATTTCAGTCGCCGGCATCGTTCATCCCCTAGACCGGGAAATGGTGATGGAGCGGCATCGGCGCCGGCTTGCCGGTGAAGATTTTCCGAGCACGTATAATTTCAGGCTCAAACATAAGAGTGGAGTGGAAAAATGGTCGCAAATTAACGCCGTACGAATCGTTTGGGAGGAAAAAGCGGCCACCTTGAATTTTGTTCGTGACATATCGGAGCAGAAGAGCCTTGAAGAACAATTGCTCAAGGCCCAGAAGATGGAAGCCATTGGGACGCTGGCAGGCGGCATTGCCCATGATTTCAACAATTTGATGATGGGCATTCAGGGGAGAACGTCTTTGATGCTGATGGGCATCGATTCTTCCCATCCTCATCATGATCAATTAAAGGGAATTGATGGTTATGTTAAGAGTGCCACTGATCTGACAAAGCAGCTATTGGGTTTTGCCCGGGGGGGGAAGTACGAAGTCAAGCCGAAAAATGTGAACCGGATCGTTGAAAAGAGCGTTGAAATGTTCGGCCGAACCCGAAAAGAAATCACCATCGATGCAAACTATGAAGAAAACCTGTGGGTGGTGGAAGTAGATCCCGGACAAATCGAACAGGCACTTTTAAATATTTATGTTAATGCCTGGCAGGCCATGCCTTCCGGGGGCAAGCTTTTTCTTCAAACCGAAAACCTGGTGTTGAATCAAGCCCATGCTGCAGCGGTCTCTTTGGAGCCCGGAGATTATGTGAAAATATCTGTTTCAGATACCGGCATCGGCATGGACAAAGAAACCATGGCAAGAGTTTTCGAACCTTTCTTCACAACAAAACAGATGGGCCGCGGTACCGGATTAGGTTTGGCTTCGGCCTTTGGCATTGTCAGGAATCATGGCGGTATGATTCAAGTCCACAGCGAAAAGGAACTCGGGTCAACATTCGTTATATATCTGCCTGCATCCAAAAAAGCAGTGGAAAAAGCGATGCTGTCATCGGAAAGTCTTCTCAAGGGAAAAGAAACGGTTCTTTTGGTGGATGACGAACAAATATTTATCGATGTTACCCAGGAGATGCTGGAGTTTCTCGGTTATCGGGTGCTATCCGCTAATACGGGGTCAGAGGCCATCGGTATCTATCAACAGCGAAAGGACGAGGTCGATATCGTTATTTTGGATATTATCATGCCGGATATGGGCGGCGGAGATGTTTTTGAAAGGCTTCAGGGCATGGCTCCGGAAATCAAAGTTCTGCTTTCAAGCGGTTATAGCATTGATGGAGAGGCAACCCAGCTTCTTAAACGCGGGTGTAGCGGTTTCATCCAGAAGCCGTTCGATCTCACTGAATTCTCACGAAAGTTAAGAGAGATCTTAGATTGATATCCCGAGTTCCTCCAGTTTTTCAGGTGTCGGCACTCCCTTACTGTCCCATCCCATGATCGTGTAATAGTATTGTTTGGCTTTATCCAATTGTTCCGGGTCAAGAGACGTACTCGACAGCGCCCCTGCTTTTGTGGGAGAAAAGAAGCGAGACGGCAGCTTGTCATCTTCATCCGTGAGTCCCTGACGCACATTAAACATCCGGGCCATGGTCAGCATCCGTTCTGCGGCCCTCAACTGTTCCATGACACTGGTATTCCACCCGGTTACCGCTGCTGTGACATCGGCAGTCTGCTCATAGGAATAGGGGAGAAATTGGCAGAGCGCCAGGGAATCGAAAATAATCTTCTTCAACTGGACGACTTTCAGGAGGGCGATTTTCTTGGGCCCGATATCGTCGAAAGGGGCAGACGAAAGACCCAGCGGGACAGCGTCTGGCACCGTGACCGTGGGGTTGTCGGATTGATCGTTAAACGCGATATCGATCATATTGGAGCAATGGTCTGCACCATGGGGGTTGACCATAAATCCCAGTGCCAAAGCTTTGTTCAACCGGGGTTCATGCATGGGAAGCTCAAGATTTTTAACCTGAATGGAAAAGGCCTCAGCGCCCTTTCCGATCTTTTCGGCAGCCCTTGCCGATCCTTCGGCCAGGAGATCACCGATTCCCTCGCGGCGGCCGATTTTCTCAACCAGTTGAAGCATTGCTTCGGTGTTTCCAAAGGTCAGCTCAATGCCGTCTGTATCATCTTTTGAAATCAACCCGTTTTCATAACACTCCATGGCAAATGCGATGGTGCCTCCCGTGGATATGGTATCGATGGCGTACGCATTGCAGAGGGCACTGGCCCGGGATACGGCGTTTAGATCGTCGATGCCGCAGTTGGAACCCAATGCCCCCAGGGTTTCATACTCCGGGCCGCCATATGCGGGGTCAACAACATAGGGGTCTTTTAATTCTACAACCTTCTTGCATCGTACCGGGCAGGCATAACATCCTTCCATTCCGATACTGATGGTATCCTTTATGGTTTGGGCACTCAACTTGTCGACTTCCGGAAAAGCGCCGTCTCTAAAGTTCCGGGTCGGCAGGTTTCCCTGTCGTTCAAACCAGTCCATATTTGCACCGGTACCGAAATCGTGGAAACGGGACACTTTATCCATATTATCCAACATCCACTGCCGGAGCTGTTTTACATTCTCCGGTCGGGCCATGGCCGGCGATTTAGTGCCCCTGACCGCAACCGCTTTCAGATTTTTCGATCCCATGATCGCCCCCAGGCCCCCACGGCCTGCAGCATCTTTAGGTCCGTGCATGAGGCAGGAAAACTTTACCAGGTTTTCGCCACCCGGTCCGATCATAGCAATTCTGGCTCTTTTTTCATTCAAGTCACTCTGAATCGCCGCTTCGGTTTCTTTTGTAAATTGACCCCAGAGATGCGTGGCGTTTTTGATTTGGGCCTTGCCGTCGTTGATCCAAACGTAGACCGGTTTGGGTGATTTTCCATGGATGATCACTGCATCAAAACCGGCACTTTTGAGTTCTGCTCCCCAAAACTCCCCGACTTCACTTTTTGCAATGCCTCCGGTAAGCGATGATTTTGCTCCCACACAATGGCGGCCGCTTCCCGGCAACGGAATACCGGTCAGCGGACCGGTTGCAAACACCAGTCGATTGTCCGGTCCCAAGGGATCGACACCCGGTTCTACCTCCTTGAGTAGGAAGTAGGATACAAACCCCGCACCGCCAGTATATTTTCTACAAAACGCTTCATCGATAGATTCGGTTTTTACCGTGCCGTCCGTAAGGTTGACGCGAAGTATCTTACCATTGTATCCGAAAAATTCTTTCTCAGGCATTTCAGAATCCCCCTATTCCATTGTTATGTTTATCTAGTTTACCGCATGTTATTTCAGCCGTTAGAGTTTCG
>CAYSUA010000566.1:0-4116 GCA_964433795.1 uncultured Desulfobacteraceae bacterium
GTCGGACCGGTTGCCGGGCAACTGTTTGAGCCCCTTAGGCCGCGTTGAATCCGCCGCACGAACATCGTGGATAGATTCCGGCATAAGGGACGATACCCACCGATCGAGCGGATCCCATACCTTGAGAATAGTGCATAACCAGGTAGACGATTTAGGAGGAATATGCCATCCGTTACTTCTGGAAAAAAATACCATGAGGCAACCGGTTATGATCGGTTCCGGATGAAAGGCCATGGACTGGACTGGGCACAACAACCCGATCCGTATAAAACCTATGGCAATATCGATCAAATACCACTATCTGAAGTATCCGAACTTCCCAAAATATCCCTGTGGGATCTAAATGAAGAAAAACTTCCGAAAACTCCAAGGGAAAGATTCGATTTGAATCGGTTGTCTCGAATACTGCTTTTCGGCTATGGGTTTACCGCCAAAGCCCGTCAAGCCGGACATGAATTCTTTTATCGGAGTGCTGCTTCAGCCGGAGCCCTTTACCCCATAGAAATCTATCTGGCTGCATTTGATGTGGATGAGCTGGATCCGGGACTCTATCATTACGACATACGGAGCCGCGCATTAACATTGCTTCGCAAGGGACTTTTCCGGGAGTTTTCGGCCAGTGCGATCGAGAATATGCCGTCAAAGGGTACGTCGGCATGCTTCTTTATCACCGGAATTTTCTTTCGGACGGCTTGGAAATATCGAGAACGCGCCATGCGGTATGTGCTTTTGGATGCCGGGCATGTGCTGGAAAATCTGCGTCTTTCACTTAAGGCGGAAGGGCAACCTCATTCCATTCATTATGATTTTGATGACCCGCTATTAAACCGGTTTCTGGGTCTGGATGAAAAAAGAGAAACGTGCCTCGCCGGTCTGTTTGTCTATGGAAGTGGAATATCTTCCTCTAAAGCTGAAGATGTGTTCCCCATGGAATCTTTGCCCCCTGAGATTCAAGCAGCGAGCCAGGTATCTTCGAAAGAAATTTTTTATGAAGAAATTGACAGCATCTGCCGGGCCGGACGGAAGATACCGGACAATATGAAAGCGGATTCGAATATGATGAAGAAAGTCGGTTTGGAATCATCTGAGTGGATGCCGATGATTCAATCCGAACCGATTGAAAATGAGTCTGATTTTGCTGAAGCGGTTTTCCATAGGCGGTCTAAACGAAATTATATCGATGAGAGCCTTTCTTCTGCGCGGTTTTGGCGTCTTTTGGATTTCGTAGGTGGAGCAGCCGGTATCGGTTCTCCGCCAACCCGGCTATATGGCAGGTGTCTGGCAACCGGGTTTTGTGCGGAAAATATTGAAGGTTTGGATTCCGGCCTGTATATGTTAAATGAAACGGATAAAAAAATCGGCCGGGTCAGACAAGGACGATTCTTAAGAAAGATGGCAACGGCCTGCCTGGATCAGGAATGGCTTAAAAACGCCTCTCTCCACTTTCTTTTTATGACCCATCTGGATGAACTGGATAAACCGTGGGGACCCAGAGGTTACCGCTACGCCATGATGCTCGCCGGCCGGATCGGCCAGGCCATATATTTGGGAGCCACTGCCTTGGGCCTCGGTTCATGCGGCATCGGCGCCCTGTATGACGGCGAGGCCGGAGAAGTGATCGGCCTGAATGATGATTCCGCCTTGCTTTACCTGGTGGCTGCAGGGCCGGTGAAAAGGTTGTGAAATGAAAATCAAAGAAGCAATAAAACTGGCAGAATCCAAGTGGTTGAACCTGTTTGACATCCGCTGGGTAGACAAGTCGGGCAATGATCGGTCCTGGCAGATGGTATCCCGCGAAAGCGAACCCAAATACTTCACCGGGCAATTTGAACCGGGCGATGCGGTTGTCGTGGTTCCTTATCACACCGGATACGACAAACTGGTGGTTACCCGTGAGTTTCGGGTGCCGCTGGGAGATTATGAGTACGGATTTCCCGCCGGGCTTATCGAAAAAGGAGAAAGTGTAGAGCAGGCCACCAGACGGGAGCTGACGGAAGAAACCGGTCTTACGGTTACACGCTTTACACGAATCAGCCCTCCGGTCTACACCACAACCGGCATTTCAGATGAATCGGTTGTGATGGTGTATGTGGAATGCACCGGAGAACCCACATCGAGATTCAATACCAGATCCGAGGTCATTGAAGTGATCCTCGCATCTTCTAAGGATGCAGAAACCCTTTGCAGTAAGAGAGACCTGAAATTCGATGCCAAAGCGTGGCTGGTGATTTTAAACTTCGCAACCAACGGAAAGCATTCCCTCTAGAGCTGGCTGATATCCCGAACCATCACGTCGAGAAGAACCGGGCCATCAGCCTTAAGGGCATCGGTCAGAGCCGGTCGAATCTGTGCGGGCTCGGCCACTTCCACAGCCGGAACCCCTAATGCGGCTGAAAGCTGAGAAAAATTAATAGAAGGATCCTTGAAATTCATGCCGATAATACGCCCCGAAGTCGCTGCGGATCCTCCATAGGCCATCAATCGTTCCTTAAGAATAGTGTATCCGCTATTGTTGATGATGACATAGACGATCTTAAGCTTTCGGTTTGCAGCCGTCCATAGCGCTTGGATACCGAACATGGCACTGCCGTCTCCGATAAGGGCCACAACAGGACGGTTTGGATGCGCCAGTTTTATCCCCACAGCCGCCCCGATGCCGCAACCGATACCGCCGCTTGCCAGACCGAACAACCGGTGACGATGGTTCACCGGAAGAAGATTCAGCAGATTTCGAACCGATGAGATGCCCTCTTCCACTAAAATGCCGTCCTCCGGCATCGTTTGGGCGATTTCCATCATCAAATAATCGGGAAGTATCGGTGTATCGGCATCCTGTTTCTCGATTTCTGAAACCAGGATTTCACGCCTGGTACTCCAATTGTGTTCTTTGATCCGTTCCACACGAGTCTGCATCGATGCCGATTGCCCGGGTGTTTGTTTTTCTTTAAGAATCGGGATCAGTGCCTTAAGCGTCTCTTTGACATCGGCATCGACGGCCATCTCCGCCGGATAGTTCTTTCCGATCTCCCAGTCCCGGTTTCCCACCTGAAGAATCGACATGTCCGGGGGAACCGGCTCCACCGTACTGGGCACCGACATGCGCAATCCTTCACCCCCCACCATGAACAGCAGATCGTGGGAATCCAGTATTTCTCGAACCCGTTTCTGGTTCCGGGTTATTTCGCCCATATACAGGGGATGGTCTGTTGGAAACACCGCCACATACGGTACGGATGGGCTGTAAACGGATGCTCCGATCCGTTCCGCCACCGATGCCACCTCTTCCATGGCGTCGCCGGTGTAAACTTCATGACAAGCGATGATCACCGGGTTTTCTGCAGCCAGCAACCGGTCGGCCAGGCGATTCAGCATGGCGCTGGAAGGCCGTGACCGGCTGTCGATACGCGTGGAATGTCCCAGCGTCATGGGCACAGTTCCCTTGAGAATGTCTCCCGGAAGCGACACGAAAACCGGGCCGGTGGGTGGGGTGAGCGCCACTTTGGCGGCCCGTCGAAAGATACGGGGGATATCTTCAGGCCGCTGGGCCTCCGTTGCCCATTTAACCACCGGACGGGCCATGGCCACCAGATCATGATAGAGCATCGGCTCGGTCACCGACAGTCCGCGTTCCTGTTGCCCGGCGGTGACAATAACCGGGGAACCGAAAAAATAGGCATTGAATATGGCTCCGATGGCATTTCCGAGTCCCGGGGCAACATGAAAGTTGGCGCAGGAAAGCCGCCCCGACGCCCGGGAAAATCCATCCGCCATAGCCATCACCACGGCCTCTTGAAGCCCCAGTACATAGTCGATACCGGATCGTTCCACCAGGCAATCCATAATCGGCAGTTCCGTGGTGCCGGGATTCCCAAAAAGATAGTTCACCCCTTCGTCTTCCAGAATACTCATAAATGCGGAACACCCTGACATTTCTTTCATGATCGGTCCTTTCTTTTGACTGGAGCTTGTTTTAATAATACGAAGCTGTCTCAAAAATTGTAGATCACACTCAAGGGTAAAGAACAAACGCGCAAGCCGATGAAAAAACGGAGCATACACGATAGTATGTGAGCATTTTGAAGAGGCTTGCAACGCAGCCATTGAGCGTTAGATGCA
>CAYSUA010000567.1:0-4113 GCA_964433795.1 uncultured Desulfobacteraceae bacterium
CTATTCCGGAAGGCGGCTTAAAAAACGGTGTCCGTTTTTACTTGACCATTTCATTGATACCCAAAGATTCGTAAAATGACTGGGTCTTCGGGTTCCCTGCCGGCATCAGGATTTCCCGAGGTCCCAGACAGACAAAATTTAAGGCGGAACCGTTGATCAGTTCTTCGGTATCCGGCACGAAAACCACTTCATACCCGCAGTGTTTCAAGGCTTCAACACCTCTGTGTACCAATCGGTTGGGGTAAGCGAGACCCAGGTCTTTGTCTGCGATACGCAGCATGCCCATCAAGTGCATGGAACCATAGGGTAGATCGACCTGAACCACTTCAGCTCCCATTTCATTGAAAATACCGGTCAACTGGGCAGCCCCTTCATTGTTGGTTCGAAGCCCCCTTCCTATTAGAACTACATCCGGGCGAAGCCACATGGCGTCCGCACCTTCAAACGTTCCATTTCCGCGTATCGATTTTACAATCGGCACACCCATATCGGCAAGCCGACGCGCCACCCAACGTTCTTCACCCGCACGGACCGTAGAGGCGGGTCTGGCAATGATGACCCCTTCTGGAGTTGAAGCCATGAGATCGGCCACAAACATCTGATTGGGTGTTGTCGGTTCGTCCGGTTCTACGAAAAAGACTTCGACACCGACACTTTTATACGCCGCAACGATATCGTCATGCTGGGCCTGCGCTTTGGGAACATCGAGCGGTTCGAGCATCTGTACCGCATCATAATCTTCGAGCGATGCTTTGAGTTCATCGCCGGGAGAATGGAGCAGGACCGTTTTAAGCGGTGCCCATTCACTGTTGATTCCGCAAGCACGCCAGAGCGTACCGAGTTCCTGCTGAAGACTCAGGGTACGGGGGGACCACCCGTCACCGCCGTATGTGGCCTTAAAAGAGTTGGTGTTCGACATCGAGTTGTTACCTCCTTAGTACGCATAGTAAATTATTTAATTGAAAAGGATTATGCGATAATTGTTATCGTTTACGTATTTTATGGAAAATGGAGGATATAGAAGGAGGCTCCCATTTTAATGGGCCAGAATCTGGCTGAGAAATAATTTCGTTCGGTCATTTTGAGGATTATTAAAAAATTCATGGGGATCATTGGCCTCGATAATTTGGCCTTCGTCCATAAAAATGACAGAATTGGCAACTCTTTTGGCAAATCCCATTTCATGGCTCACCACGATCATCGTCATCCCATCTTCTGCCAATTCCACCATCACGTCCAGCACTTCCGCGATCATTTCAGGGTCCAGGGCGGAAGTAGGCTCATCGAAAAGCATAATTTTTGGATTCATGCACAAACTGCGGGCAATCGCCACCCGTTGTTGCTGTCCTCCTGAGAGTTGTCCCGGATACTTATAGGCCTGCTCCGGAATCTTAACTCTTTCCAAGTACTTCATGCCGATTTCCTCAGCTTCTTTGCGGGGCATCCGACGAACCCAGATCGGTGCAAGCGCACAGTTTTCAAGACTGGTTAGATGTGGAAACAGGTTGAAATGCTGGAAAACCATCCCGACTTCACTGCGGACCAATTCAATATGCTTTAGGTCGCTGGTCAGTTCAATCCCATCGACGATGATCTGCCCTTTTTGGTGTTCTTCCAGACGGTTGATGCATCGAATTAAGGTAGATTTTCCGGATCCCGAAGGGCCGCAGATAACAATTCTATCTCTCTTTCTAACATTCAGGTCGATATTTTTTAGAACATGAAAATCACCGAACCACTTATGCATGTTCTTAATTTGAATGATATCTTCAGTGTCAGCATCTGGATTGACTTGACCCTGATCCACTTGTGTTTCAGCCATAGGATTGTTCCTTTCGGTTCTTTTCTCTTTACAAACCGGTATCCAGTTTTTTCTCTAAATAAAGGGAGTATCTTGACATACTGAAACAACAGATAAAGAAAAAAACCGCCGTAAATAGATACACCTCATTTGCCAGCCCGGCCCATTTGGCGTCGGCTATGGAGGAACGCCCGAGTCCCAGGATATCGAACATTCCAATGATTAATACCAACGTCGTATCTTTAAAAAGCCCGATGAATGAATTGACGATGCCGGGTATGGAAATCTTTAGCGCCTGCGGCAATATAATGAGCCGCATGGCCTGCCAGTACTTCAATCCCAAAGAATCGGCGGCTTCGTGCTGCCCATGTGGTATTCCCTGGAGTCCGCCTCGTATCACTTCAGCCAGATAGGCGGATGAAAACAGCGTTACCATGATCAGAACGCGCAACAGCAAGGCGAATTGGGTTCCCGGGGGGAGGAAATAATTGAGCATGGTAGAGGCAATGAACAACAGGGTAATCAAGGGAACGCCGCGGATAAACTCGATAAAAAGGGTGCACACAATCCGCAAGGCAGGCATGGATGACGTCCGTCCGAGGGCCAGCAGAATGCCGATCGGCAGAGAAAACGTGATGCCGGTAACCCCGATCACGATGGTCAGCAGGACACCGCCAAACTGATCGCTTTCAATCGGAAGCAGTCCGAATCCTCCTTTTAATAACCAGCCTGCGATAAACGGGAATACGACTGCATACATGAGCCCGTATTTCCTTGCCGGTGTCTTGTCATAAAGGACAGGTACGATAGCGAGTATCAGCAAAACCAAGGATAAGTTTACCCGCCACCGCTCCGCTTCAGGATAGAAGCCGTAGATAAAAAGATTCAATCGACTGTCTATAAATCCCCAGCATGCTCCTGAGCCGGGAGATGTCATTTGATCCCAGCATTCATTTCGAGATCCCGCTTTCCAGATGGACTCAACGAATGCCCACTCAAAAATCGGTGGAACAGTGAACCAAAGAACCCCTATCCCAAATACCGTCAAAAGGATATTCAACGACGATGAAAAGAGGTTTTTTCTCAACCATCCGATTACCCCTACTGTACTTGCGGGTGCAGGTAAATCCGGAAATTGTCCGACCGGATATTCCTCTTTTCCTGCTAATTCAGTTTCACTCAATGCCGATCTCCATTATCGTTTCTTGAACTGTATTCTCCGGTTAAAATAATTCATCGCGGCTGAAATCAACAAGGAAAAGACCAGATATGTGGCGAGAACAATGGTCATGGTTTCCATCTCCTTGCCGGTCTGCATCAGGGAGATTCCGCCGATGGTTGCCACCAGATCCATGTATCCGATGGCAATGGCCAGCGAAGAATTTTTTGTGATATTAAGATACTGGCTGGCAAGGGGTGGAATAATGATACGCAGTGACTGAGGGATGATAATCAGATGCAGTGTTCGATTCGGCCGTAAACCAAGGGAATAGGAAGCTTCGGTTTGACCGTAATTGATGGCTAAGATCCCTCCCCGCACAATCTCGGCAATAAAACAGGACGTGTAATACGATAAAGCCAACCAGAGAGCGACAAATTCAGGCCGCAAAACGATGCCGCCTTTGAAGTTGAATCCTTTCAAAACCGGATACTTAAAAGAAAGGGGGGAACCTACGGCAAAAAAAACAATCAACGGAAGACCGATAAACACCGCTGTAGATATCCAGAATACCGGATAGATTTTCCCTGTTTCGTTTTGAACTTTCTTCGCCCATTTTGCAAAAAAATAGATGAACAATATAGCGACTATAATTGCAATGACGACTGGAGAAAATGACGAACCGAATATCGGTTTGGGGACAAACATCCCCCGGTTCGTCAGGAAAAAAGAATCCATTACATTCACGGCTTTTTTAGGAACCGGGAGTGAATGCACGATAATTGCATGAACAAACAGGATATGCAGAAGAACAGGGACGTTTCTCGTGAATTCGAGAAAACAATAAACCATCCGATTCACCAGCCAGTTGCTCGATAATCGCAACACGCCCAGGGTAAACCCCATAACCGTTGCCATAACGATTCCGGATGAGGCGACCAGCAAGGTATTGATGAGTCCGATGATTCCTGCACGCAAATGCGTGCTGGCAGGGGAGTATGAAAGTATAGGTTGAAAGGAGATATCGTAACCGGCTGGAGCAAATAGGAAACTAAAGTTAAAGTCCTTGCCGATTGCTTTAAGATTGATCGCAATATTTCTCAATATCAGGGCAATCACCAAAAAAATCAGCGAGATGGTGACGATTTGGATG
>CAYSUA010000568.1:0-4110 GCA_964433795.1 uncultured Desulfobacteraceae bacterium
CGCGCACGAATCGGATCACGTCCAAAGCCTGCTCCAGTAAACAACTTGGCCTTTCTTTATAACCAAATTAAATTAATTTGATTATGATAATCCCATGATTTCATCCAGGGATGCTTTAATGTGAGCCGTACTTGCCGCCTTCAGGCGGATTTCGTCTTTAGCTTCAAAAGCCTCTATGATTTCAATAGCTTCTTGAAAAAATTTTTCTCGCCTAATGGGGTTCGGACTGGCCAGCCAGAACCTCAGGTAGTGATTGAGCATGCGTTTGAGCATATTTGCCAACTGATTGTTTTTGGTTTCGTGGTAAATCATGCAATGGAACTTCACATCCAGTTTGACAATTTCACGGTTCGTTGCATTATCGTTCAGTTTTCGGATTTCTTCTCTCAATGCTCTGAGGCGTTCAAGTGCTTCAGGGGAGATGCGATGCAATGCCCAAATATTGGCCTGGACTTCCATGACCGACCGAATCTCTGTGATTTCCCGAATCCGATCCACTGTAAGGGGGCTCACCACAAAATGAGAACCGCTGCGAACCACCCATTCCTCCGCATCGAGGCGAGTCAAAGCAATGGTAATAGGGTTTCGGCTAACCTTATACTGGTCCGCGAGCTCCACTAGATTCAACGTGCTGCCCGGTTCAAGGTCCAGCCAAATAATTTTTTCTTTCAGATCCTCATAGATAGCAAGGGGGTCCATGGCTGCATATTGCACGCAACATGTACGCATGTCAAGTAAAAGATGTGTTCCGGATGCATACAAATGTCTTCTGTCTTTGGCCGGGATTTGGTTCGAGAAGGTGATGCCAGGGTGAGAATCGTTCTTACCGTAATTTATGCTGGACAAACGACAGGTATTCAGATATTTAAATTTATTATATAAATTCCTTTTCTTTAAAATCTCATCTTCCTTGTGTTGAGGACATAGATATATGCCAAAGAATCGTATCCTTATGTTGATGGTCTTGGGGGCCATTATCTTCTTTTACGGATGCGGATCGCCGCCTAGCCCAATCGATGAAATCAAGTCTGCATTGAAAGGGGTTCCCACCTATTCCGTCATTCTCGAAGATATGACCGTGGAGGGTAATTTTTTTAAGGACTATTATCATAAGTATCGCGTCATTGTTGAAAGTCAAACAACCGAGACGGGATGGCGGAGAGTTTCTGAAAAATTTCATAAAAAGTATGAACCTTTTTTGGGAATGACCATATGGTCTAAGAAAGACGGCAAAGAATCAGGGACTGCCGGACCACCGGGTTATGAGTATGTCGGAGACTCTCGTTACGGCAAATGGCAGTCGGATTCTTCCGGACGTTCTTTCTGGGCATTTTACGGGCAATATCGACTTATGTCCGATCTTTTAGGCATGGGCGGTCCCATTTATCGTAACAACTACGGTGCCTACCAGCAGTCTCGGGCAAAGGGGCAACCCTACTACGGGTCGCGCAATCAATACGGTACCCAGGGGTCTGTCACGAAAAAACAGAAACCGAATTTCTATGCACGGCGAATGCAAAGGGAGCGGGCCAAGAGATCCTCTTTTTCGGACAAGGTAAACAGACGAGTCGGCAGGTCTCGCGCCAACGTTCGGGGCCGGAGCGGGGGATGGGGGAAGTAGGTCATGACACCTGATGTTATCATTTCCGGTTTGATTCTGATCATCGCCTTCTACATTCTATTTTTTATTGGAAAACTGGTTCATGACGGGCTCCATAGAGAATACAAACTCAATGTCGAACTGGTTGAAAAGGACAACGCCGCTCTGGCACTTGCGATTGCCGGCTATTATTTCGGAATGGTATTCGCCATCGGCGGCACCATGGTCGGTCCGAGCGTCAGTATTTTGGACAGTCTGTTGGATATCTTTATATATGGTGCGATCAGCATCATTCTGATCAACGCGTCTTGGTATATCTGCGACAAACTAATTCTTTACAAGTTTAAAATCAGCGATGAACTGATCCGGGATCACAACCAGGGTACTGGGGTAGTGTCTGCCGGCGTAAGTATCGCTTCAGGGTTAATTATTTTCGGATCCGTTCAAGGAGATGGGGGAAATATTTGGACGGTTATCGTATTTTGGGCCATGGGACAGATATTCCTCATATTAGCCGGTTTGGTTTATAACCTGATTACACCATACGACATTCATGATGAAATCGAAAAAGACAATATTGCAGCAGGCGTGAGCTTTGCCGGGGCGCTAATCGCTATGGGAACCGTTATCGGCCTTGCTGCCGAAAGCGATTTTGTGTCCTGGAAAGAAAGTCTCCCGGCTTATTTCGGTTACTCCATTGTCGGCCTTATACTTTTACCCGTTATCCGTTTCCTTACGGATAAAATCCTTCTACCGACAGTTAAACTTTCCGATGAGATTGCTTCTCAGGAAAAGCCGAATGTCGGTGCCGCATATATCGAAGCCTTTTCCTACATTGCCGCCGCCCTTATCTTCTACTGGTGTGTCTGACAGCCCATGCGTGTCGGCTCGGTATTAAAGATATCGGTCTTTGCCACCGGGTGTGCCGGTATCGTCGCCGAATTTGTTCTTGCCACACTAGCCACCTATCTTGCGGGAAACGCCGTTTTTCAATGGACCATGGTGATGTCGCTCATGCTGTTTTCCATGGGAGTCGGAAGCCGCATCAGTAAGGCATTCCAGAAACACCTGCTCAAGACATACATCCTCGTGGAATTCTGCCTGTCCGTCCTTTGTGCGTCTTCGGCAATCATCGCTTATAGCCTGTTCTCTTACGTCAGCAACATTCATATAGTCATCTATTTATTGGCATTGGTGATCGGGGGGTTGATCGGTTTTGAAATACCTCTGGTTACCCGGCTGAACGAAGACTATGAAGAACTTAGGACCAACATCGCCTCGGTAATGGAGAAAGATTACTACGGAGCGTTGCTCGGCGGACTGTTCTTTGCATTCTTTGCCCTTCCTTATCTCGGATTGACCTATACCCCTATTGTTTTGGGTGCCATTAACTTCCTTGTGGCATCGGTACTCCTGTTTTCTTTCCTCGAGCTGGTTGAAAAAAAGAAGCTGGTGGTAACCGTATTCAGCATATGCTGCCTGGCGCTGATCGCTTTGGGGATCTTTGCCGAGCCCATCATCCTTTTCGGGGAACAGCGCCAATATAAGGACAAAATCATATATACTCAACAGACGCCGTATCAGAAAATCGTTATGACCCGATGGAGAGATTACCACTGGCTCTATATCAACAACCAGGAACAATTCTCCACCTTTGATGAAGAGAAATATCATGAACCCCTGGTTCATCCGGCAATGCAGCTGACAGCCCACCGCGGCCGGGTTCTGATATTGGGTGGCGGAGACGGACTGGCCCTACGTGAAGTATTGAAGTATGGGGAAGTAAAATCGGTTACGCTTGTGGATATTGATCCGGAAATGACCCGCTTGGCAAAACAGCACCCCGTGCTCACAAGCATCAATCAGGGCGCCATGAACGATAACCGAGTTAAGGTCGTCAACCGAGATGCCCGCGCTTTTCTACACAATAATACCGAATTTTACGGTGTTATTATTATCGATCTTCCCGATCCGGATGATGTCGATCTCATGCATTTATACTCTCGAGGGTTTTATGCGTTGGCCAGTCGGCACCTAACCCGGGGGGGGATTATGGTCACCCAGGCCACCAGTCCCTATTTTTCAACCAAGGCTTTCTGGTGCATTATCAAAACCATCCAATCCGCGGGATTCACGACACTTCCTTACCATAACCATGTTCCGACCATGGGAGAGTGGGGTTGGGTGCTCGGAATGAAGGCTTCGGAAGCGGACGGTGCGCAATTAAAAAGGTGGGTGTTAAATTTAAACGTTGATCCGGTTGAAACCCGTTTTTTTAATAGGGATGCCATGATATCCATGGTCCATTTCGGCAAGGGGGTTCTCGATCCTGAAGAGATGTCGAAAATTAAAGTCAATACACAGATGAATCCGATCCTTCACTCTTATTACATGTCCGGATCGTGGGATATGTATTAGAAGCGGTCTCAAACCCTAAACCTCAAGTCAAACACCTGCGGCTTTGAAGATAATCCGATTCGCGGACGTGTGAAACTCGTGCATAAGGGAGC
>CAYSUA010000569.1:0-4109 GCA_964433795.1 uncultured Desulfobacteraceae bacterium
CATATTTTAGTAGTTATTAGTTTATTGAAATAAGTACACAAAAGCGGAATACCTGCTCAATGGGCTCCTGTTTTGTACATCGTTTTCATGATGCCATCCACATTAAACTTTGCCGGTTTCTGGCGCGCCCGTTGCTTCATAATTAAATGTTACCGAAGGGGAAGAATATGATAGCAGCCGCGAGTAGGTATATAACAAGATGGCTCATTTTTTACCCGCTTTGGGGTCCTTGGCTTCATCGGCCAAGGCCGCAGTTAGGGCGGCGGCCGCGGCGGCTTCGCGTATTTTTTCTTTCGTGGCATCCGAGTCGCTCGAAGTGCCGTCTTTCCCGCTTTCATCAGCCGGTTGGGATGGCTCCGGCGGCATATAGACGGTGACATTCCGGTGGGCAAACTCGATGCCCTGTTCCGTGAAATATTCCCGGATGAGACGGTAGACCTCCTTTCGGATGGCAAATTGCTCTCCCGGGATGGCCTTGTATTTTACCCGCATGATCATGGCGGAGTCGTCCATTTGCCGGATTCCCTGGGATTTAATCTTTCCGAGCAGCTTCGGCGCCAGATTTTCATCCTTCTGTATCTCTTTATATATTTTCTTGATGATCTTTCTAACCTTATTCACGTCGGTATCATACCGGAGCCGGATATCGAGTTTCATGATGATATAATCACGGCTGAAATTCGTCACCAATCCCATGTCCCCAAACGGAATGGTATGGACCATGCCTCTGGGGTTGCGGAGCCTGAGGGAGCGCAGGGAGATATGCTCCACCGTGCCTTTTACGGCGCCGGTTTGCACATAGTCACCGACTCTGAAGGCATCGTCGACCAGAAAGAAAATTCCGGATATGATATCCTTCACCAGGGTCTGGGCGCCGAAACCGATGGCCAGGCCGATGACCCCCGCGCCGGCAATCAAGGGCCCGATGTCTACACCGACCGCTGATAAGACAATCAAAATGCCCATGGTCACCAGTACGGACAGCATAAACTTTCTTAACAGCAAAAGCAGCGTCCCGATGCGGGAACCACCGGCGCCGCCCTCTTCCTTTTCTTCTTCATCATCCGGCATTTCCTGGCGCAGTCTGATTTCGATGCGGGCATTGATCAGTTCATAGGTCACATAGCTTAAGAGTACCGCGACCAATACACTGAAGGCAGCCCGAACCACTGCCCTTCCGATATGCACATCGATCCCCCAGAGTTCCATCAACCAAAAGAGCACCGCTGCTGCGATTAAAACGTTGAGGCCCCGGCGAAGGACGAGGTTCAGTCGATTAAAGTCCAACCGCCCTCCAAACGCCCCCTTCGGGTGTTGATCAACGCCACCCTGATCCGCTGCCGATGCGTCTTCAGTTGTGTCCGCCATTTGTTCCGGTGTCAGCGCAATTCCGATGGTTACATCCAACAGACTTCCCAGGGCCCAATTGATCAGGAAAAAAACAGGCACACTTAAAATGGTGGCAATGGCCGGAAGTACGCCACTGGAACCCACCAAAAGCAGGGTGACCACCCATGCCGCCCAAAGCACCAGAACATAGAGGATGGCCAGTTTGTGCCAAATGCCGGCGATCTTCGTGCGAAGCTGAAACGACGGCAGATCTTTACGCAGCGCTTCTTCAACCGATTCTCTATTTTGCAGGATAATCCAGACGATCATCAAGCAAATAACAAGGCCGACCAGTGCCACCATCAGGAGATGGGTGGCTTCATCGATCTGCTGCAGCTTTAAGATGCCGCATGTCAGCCAGCCGAAACTGCCCACCACTGCAACGAGAATGGTCCATTTGTGAAAATACACAGCCCTGTCCCCACGGACGGGGAGATACTGTAACTCCGGTGTGTACGGGGAAAGGAGGAATCTGGATATCAGGTTGATGAACCGAACAATTAAAAATGCCGCCAGGTATGCCGCGGCGATAAGGCGTCCCGGGCTGCGTTCTTCGGACAAGACGAGAATGACAATGATGATGGACACGGTAAATACACAGATGGAAATAAAATCGATGAGTGCGTTCAATGCAAGGCGCCCCATCTTTCCTCTCCATTTGTCCGGCGGGGTGGACGCTATTTGTCGCCTTGCTCTGGCAATATACCGATTAAACAGCCAGTCGATGAACCAGGCAATGAGAAACAGAAAGGCAACCCATAATATGATTCTGAAAAAATGGGGGGTGTTTTGATCGCCGGACAGATTTCGAAATGCTCTCGGCAGATCTTTCGAGGCTGCCCCGGCACCAGATAGGAGGAATTGGATTCGATTTCGAATAAATCTGACATTAGCTTTCACCCCATTGATGAAGCCGGCAAGCCCCTCCTCCTTATCTTTTAATCCGGCGGCTTCAAATTTCGCTTTTCTCTGCAACTCTTTCAGAAGAAGGCGTCTGACCTGGTCATCACTGAGCTGTGCCAGCATTGCATTCACCTGATCACTGTCGAGGTGCGCCGAATTCTCAACTGCCGAAACCGTTTCAGGGGTGGCCTTCTCCTTTCCTTTAAGCGCCTTTACGGCCATAGGATTTACGGCCCACGTGAAAGAAACGCCTGACGCAAATAAGAAAATCAAAAGTGCAAGAAAAAAATAGCTTTTATGAAATTGTTTTTTCATTATGACCACCTCTTCTTATTCCACCGCACAAACCAGAAGTGCCAGGTCATCGTCTGCAGGCCGTCCGGCTGAAAAGTTTTCAACATCCGCTAGAATTGCCTCGAGGATGTCTTGAGGATGATTTGCATCAATTTTTCCGAATTGATCAAATAAACGCTCTAATCCGTATGGTTCGACATTCGTGTTGAACCGCTCTGTCAATCCGTCTGTATAAATAAGAAATCGATCACCGCGGTGCAATTCGATCTCACAAACGGGCACATTATCGAAATCTGTAATTCCCAAAGGGAAAATACCGCCGCATGGGGGTTCCGTGACACTGTTGTCGGCGGCCGAAAATATTACGGGTGGCGGGTGGCCGGCACGCGATATGCGCATGGTACGGTTGCTCGCATCATATACCGCATAAAGCGCTGTGATGAAACCCTTCTCGATGACTTTCAGCAAATGATTGTTCAGGTAGTTCAATACTTCAGGCGGGTCATCCGGTGTACCGGGATAAGCCCGAAACAGCGCACATGTCATGGACATAAGAACAGCGGCAGGGGCACTGTGACCCTCTGCATCGGCGACCAGCAGCCCCCATCGATTTTCGGCAAGCTTCGCAAAATCATAATAGTCGCCCCCGGCATACCGGCTGGTTTCGTAAGAAACCGCAAGCTTCAGCCCGTCAATCTCCGGTAATCCTTTAGGAAGCAGACTCCGCTGGACCTCAGAGACCACCTGAAGTTCGTTTTCCAGCTGATCTTTCTGGGTTTGAACCTCCTGCTTGAGCCTGTGGATGGTCAAATGGGTGTTTACCCGGGCGATCACCTCTTCGGGCTGAAAGGGCTTGCTGATATAATCCACCGCTCCAAGCTGAAGCCCCTTAACCTTGTCTTCTGTTTCTCCCAGCGCTGAAAGAAAAATCACCGGAATATCTTCTGTGTCCGGGTCGGTTTTCAATCTCCTGCATACTTCAAAACCATCGATACCCGGCATCATGATGTCCAGCAGAATCAGATTCGGGTGCGCCTTGCTGGCAATGGAAAGCGCCATCTCTCCGTTTTTGGCGATAAGCATCTTACACCCTTGATTTTCAAGTGTCTGGAACAACACCTGAAGATTCATGGGATTATCGTCAACAAGCAGCACCGATTCCGTATCCGAACCGTCTTTCCTCATCTCTTTTGCTCCTCAAGCCGGGGGGAAGGCTATTCAAACATGGCCATGCCGGATTCAACCGTGTCGGCAATCGGAATTAAGGCGTCAAAGCCGCTGGTCACAAAAATCTCTTTAACAAATTTGTTCAGGCCGCATAGCACCAGTTTACCTTCGTTCAGTTTCACTCCCTTTGCAGCTTCCAGAATCACGCGCAACCCGGCGCTGCTGAGATACTCCAGTTCACTCAAATCAAACAGCAGGAGTCGCTTTTCGGCTTCCAGAATGCCCTTGGTCACTTTCTCGGCTTCAGGGGAAGATTCTCCATCCAGCCGGCCTTTTATGGCAACACAGACAATGCC
>CAYSUA010000570.1:0-4107 GCA_964433795.1 uncultured Desulfobacteraceae bacterium
GATTCGTCGGACTTAACGTTGATCGTCGCAATGCAATCCAAGCTGCTCAATGATAGACGGTGTGTCTGAAACGTATTAAAAAGTAATGTCTTGATCTCTTCCATGGGGGTGTTGCGGTTACACCCGATTCCTGCAGCCAGGGATTTGGGCCTTAGGATCAGCACATTATCCGGAAGCGCAATGACTTTATCATCCACATATACACCGGCGGCATCATGGAAATGAAACCGACCGTAAGGATCGGATTCCGCGTTCGAATCAATCGGTCCTTTCTCATTTAACAACAATGAATCTGGAATCCGGTCCCTGATCAACCGACCGGGATCGTGGCAGACCACACTGCTTCGGGTGAGAAAGGCCATGTTCACGGTTTTGATGGCCTCCGGGTTTTCGATCCGGAGATCACTCTCCATGGCAAGCACATCGATGGCCGGCACGTTATTCAAATCCGTTGCGGTGGTAATGACGGGCTGTGCCCCGATGATTTCTGCAATGTCGCCGGCCAATCGATTGGCGCCCCCCATGTGCCCTGACAACAGGCTGATGGCCCACTGTCCCGATTCATCGAGGACCACGACAGCGGGGTCCCGGGTCTTGTGACGAATATGGGGAACGAGCAGTCTTACGACAATGCCCGTGGCCATGATAAAGATATGTTTTTGATACAAATGAAACCGGTGGGATAACGCTTCAGCTAAATTACTAAACGATATCAACCGATCGGAATCAAAGACTTGAAGTTTGTCAGAAAGAAAGACATCCGTATCAGATACTTTAGAAACGATCTTTTCAGCGAGTTTAGCGCCGTTGGGGGTAATGGCCCAAACGGCGATTGATGTTTTGTACGTGTTCACAGGTTACCTAACCCTTTCTGTACCCGTGGCTGAATGTCGCATCGTAGAGTTTGGATTTGGATTTTAGTCCCTGTTTCCGGGTTTCCAATGCCTTGCTGACGATAATAATCGCCTGGTGCGTAATATTCTCTTCACGGACACGTGCTGCCAGATCCTTAATCCGCGTGGCAATGATCTTCTCCTCCGGCTGACTCACCCGGTATGCCACTGCACAGAGCGCATCTTCGCCATAGGCTTTTTTTAAAACTGCTTCCACGCTGTCGATCTGTTTAATACTCAAATAAATGGCCATGGACGCCTGATGACTTGCCAAAGATGCCAGGGCTTCGGCCTCCGGAACCGGTGTTCGTCCGGTGATTCGGGTAATAATCAGCGTCTGGGTAATTTCCGGAAGCGTATATTCCAATTTCATAGAAGCGGCTGCGCCAAAGGCTGCTGTAACACCGGGAACGACTTGATAGGGGATCGATCGTTCATCCAGTTCCAGCATCTGTTCAAAAATCGCTCCATAGAGGCTCGGATCACCGGTATGAAGCCGGACAACCCTTTTGCTTTCATTGAAACCCTCGACCATCGAATCCACAATTTCCTTTAAATCCATGGAAGCACTGTTGAATATCTCTGCTTTCGAATCCGCCCACTTCAGCAACGCCTCGGGTACCAGAGATCCGGCATAGATAATCCGATCCGCCTCATTTAAGGCTTTCTGCCCTTTTACGGTAATCAAATCCGGATCGCCGGGTCCGGCGCCCACAAATATTATCGGATATCTTTTCGCGGTCATGGTTTCTCCTTTTGACCGGAGATTATCCAAACCGGATTCTGTGCCTCGAACCGTTTTCCCTTGGGCATTTTTTTACTCCGATTGACCTGGATTTGCACGACATCGGTTTGCAAACCGATTTCTTCAAACAATTTTCCGGCAGTTTCAAAATTTTCCAAAACCACGGTATTCACCACCATGCGACCGTCAGGTTTAAGCGATTCATAAGATTTCCGGATTATCTCATCAATATCTCTCCCCCCTCCCCCGATGAACACCCGATCCGGGGCGGGAAGCTTTTCCAGGCCCTGGGGAAGTACGGATTGATTAATATGAAGATTCCAGACGCCAAACCGCGATCGATTGACTTCTATCTGCTTGATCCGCTCCGGATCCTTTTCAACCGCATAAATCCGCCCTTTCTTTAAGAATACGGACGCTTCGATGGAAATCGAACCGCTGCCGGCGCCCAAATCCCATAGAATGTGGTGAGGTAAGAGTTGAAGCTTCGAGAGCGTAACAGCGCGTACTTCCGATTTGGTGATCAGCCCCCTCTGGTGATCGTACCATTCGTCCGGAGCCCCGAGCAGAACTTCCGTATCAGACCCTGTCTCTGAAGATTTACGTTTAAGAATAAGAACGTTCGGTTCGTTAAAGACAAGTTTCGATGCATCGGAAAGAGACAACCATGATACCCGCTCATCAGGATCGCCCATCCGCTCCAGTACGCACATCTCAAATTCTTCATATCCTCTTTCGATCAGTAAATTTGCTACCCATGCCGGATTCCGAACCGGATCCGTATAAACTGCAATCTTATCTCTATTTTTCAATGCAGACAAAAGATCAGTTTCAGAATCTCTGCCATGCAGACTGACGACAGCAGCATCGTTCCAGGATTCTTTGATCCGTGAAAAGGCACCCGATATTGCTGATATATTTGGATGGATGACAACATTGTCAGATCCCAGGGATTTGGCCAGCAGGCTTCCGATACCGTAGAATAGCGGATCTCCGGATGCAAGCACCACAATTGCATTCTCCCCCATTCGATCTTTTACGAAATCGATAGCACCGGTAATATTTTTCGTGATCTCTTTCTTATCCGCCGAGGAATCCTTGAAATATTCCAGGTGCCGTTTTCCCCCCACCAGAATGTCTGCCGACTTGATGATGTCCAGATGTTCCTGAGTCAAGTCTTTGGGGGAGAGCCCTATGCCGATTACGTTTACCGGTTTCATTTTTAATCCTGTTGTCCTGCCTGTTTCCTTTCATCCGAATCAAAAGCGATCTTTCCCTCGTAGTCGAATATCACACTCCGTATATGCATATTCTTTCTTTTTATAAATGAATTAGCGGAATTAATCATCTGTTTCCCCACAAAAGCAATCAATTCCGGGTATCTGACGTAAATGAAATCAAAGGCATGTCGGGCCGTATTGGCGTTCAAGATATCTTCGGCCAAAGTAGAATCGTTTACTTCCCTGCTTGCCCAGTCTGCCAGGCGGGTCAAGGTTAATTTGGATTTTGCCGCATGGGTACAGGGAATCCCCTGAGCCATCTTCACCGCTTTTCCGAAAAAGGCCGCAATGGTAATGCTGTTAATTCTCTTCTGCGACGCTGCCTTAAGAGAGAATTCGAAATAATCACCGATTTGAATAAACGATTCTACCGGCAGATCAGGCCAGACGGCCTGTGCAAATCGTTCGCTGCGGCGTCCTGTGGCTAAAACAACCCGATCATTGTTCATGGCTTCAGCCACGGACAAGGCGGATTCGATGGTGGCGGTGTATGCTTCGTGGGACAGCGGTCGTACAATTCCGGTTGTCCCTAAAATAGATATCCCGCCTATGATTCCCAGCCTTTCATTCAGCGTTTTTTTGGTCAGCTCTCTTCCCTCGGGCACATCAATCTCAACGCTTACCTGTGCCGATTTTACGTGTTCATTCAACACAGATAGAACCGATTGGGTAATCATTTTTCGGGGTCCTGGATTAATAGCCGGTTCCCCGGGGGGAACTTCAAGGCCGGGCTTGGTGACAACCCCCCCCCCTGCATTTTTTCCCCCATTCTTTTCAAGAACGATCACCCGGGCCCCGATTTCGGCGCCATGGGTGATGTCCGGATCGTCTCCCGCATCTTTAATCACCGTTCACCTTGCCGTATTTAGTTGCTCCATCACACAATGCTCAATCGGAATGAGTATCGGATCTCCGGTTAATAGTTCAATTTCGACACGCTCAGGCGGTTTTTCTCTTATAATAAAAAGAAGCGCCCCCTTTGCAGCCGCAGCTGCAGCCGTTCCGGTGGTGAAGCCGGTTTTCAATTTTTTTTTCGGCATGAACTACTCTTCAATACCCCAATGCATCGGTAATCCAGTATTCCAACACTCCATTATTCCAGTATTCCATTATTTCATTTTCGGGTTGCCATAATCGCAAGAGCATTTATAACGCTGGCCGCTACATTGGAGCCGCCTTTGCGCCCGAC
>CAYSUA010000571.1:0-4105 GCA_964433795.1 uncultured Desulfobacteraceae bacterium
GTCCAAGGTGCATGGAGATGGCAACGATTCCCGGTATAACTTCTTCGGTAACCTCTGCAGTGGTTTCAATCTCACCGATCTTCGATTTGACCTTGATGGCATCCCCGTTCTTAATACCCAGCGGCTTGGCCGATATGGGATTAATCTTGGCCGGGTTTTCATGATACATTTCGGTCAACCACTTGCAGTTAGCCGATCGGGAGTGGATCTGAACCGGAACCTTGTAGGTGGTCAGAATAAGATCCTTGGCACCCATCTTCTCATGTTCGGGAATCGGAACATAGGTGGGAAGCGCCGGAAATTTCTTTATCTTCAACAGCTCGGAGTAGATTTCGAAGTAACCGGATTTATTGAGCTTGTCCGGTTTGAATCCGGCATACACCTTGTCGCCGATCTTCTGGCCCACATACCCCTTGTAGGCGTTCTTGGTTTTGGTGTAGCCTTTGGCCTTGGCGTCGGCCTCGCTCTTCAATTTGGCCTTCTTCCAGTTCCAGTAGGTACCAGTGGCCTCGTCGAGGATGACGCCCTCTTTCTTGAGTGCATCCGCCTTGACCTCCTTTTTGTACCCGTAGAATTTGGGTTTGGCCTTTGGATCGTGCCACACACCGTTCTTTTTCATGTATTCGAAACCGCCGGCTTCCTTGATGCCCGGTGTCTTGTCGCAGGACTTTTTGACATACTCTTCTGCCGATTTGAAACCGAACGGAAAACCCAACCGTTCTCCGAGTTCAATGACAACATCTTTGAAGTCGCGGGATTCGCCCAGAGGCTTCACAAAAGGCTGGCGAATTGCAAACTCGGGGATCTGTTTGGGTGAAACCATATCTTCCCAGTCCCACCACTCCAGATAGGAGGGATTCGGCAGAATCAAGTCCGCCAGGGCCGCGGATTCGTCATAGTATGCGTTCACGCAGACATTGTAGGGCATCAGGCTTTCATCCTTCATGATATCGATGTTTTCCTGACACTCCCCATTGGCGTAGACCGGAGTGTAGCAATACCACATGTAGATGTCCGGCCGACCCGCCTTTCCGTCTTTGATCATTTTCAGAACCTGATGATTCTGTCCGTGGCTCGGGTAGGCGGCCGATCCCTTGAAACCGGCAGTTATCTTGAGTTTTTTGGCTTTCGCTTTCTTGGGGCCTTTTGGGCCTTTCCACTTCGTACTGGCGGGACGGACACGACCGCCGGGGTTGTCGATATTGCCGGTGATGGCCGCCAGCATCTGGATGGCACGCTCGGTGTCGTTACCGTTGTAATGGGCCACCGCCCCCCGATAACTGACGGCAACGGCCGGTTTTGCCTTGGCAAACTCCAGCGCAATCGATTTGATCTTGGCTGCCGGAACCCCGCTCATCTTCTCCGCCCACTCGGGCGTGTATTGGGCCAGATGCTTCTTTAGAGTTGCAACCTTTTCCTCTGTTGTCGCATCTAAGTTATCCGTTGCCTTGATGAATTTGAAAAACGCCTTGTCAATGAGCCCGGCATTCACTATCTCCCGGCACATGGCCAAGGCCACGGCACCGTCCTGTCCCGATTTTATCGGCACCCATTCGGTGGACCGGGCTGCGGTGTTTGAAAGCCGCACATCGAAGGTCACCATTTTCACTCCTCGCTCCACCATGGCCGAAACCAGGCGTTGGGAGGTGGAGAGGTGGTTGGTGTGGGCGCTTAAAAAATTGCTTCCGAAATTCAAGACATATTTGGTATTGTCGAAATCCCAGTTGTCGTAATGCTTGCCCCAGGTCAGCTCCTGGGCCGTCCATTTGCCTCCCTCGCAGATGGAGGTATGGTTCCCCACGGTTCCGGTACCGTATCCGCCTAAAAACATTTTCACGATCTTGCTGGAAGATGCTTTCATGCGGCCGTAATGGAACATGAACTTTTCAGGATGTCCTTCATCCCGCAGCTTTTTCAACCGTGGCGTCAGCTCATTTAGTGCATCGTCCCAGGATATGCGTTTCCATTTGCCCTCTCCCCGTTTCCCGGCACGTTTCATGGGATAAAGAATCCGGTCCGGATCATATAGCTGGTTGATACCGGCAGCGCCCTTGGAGCAGAGTTTACCCTGCCCGCGAATGGAATTGGGCTGTCCCTCCAGCTTGACCAGTCTGCCGTCTTCCACGAAACCGATCATGGCATCCCGGGTAACACAATTCCAGCACGCAGAAGGAATCATTTTCCTTTCGGTGCCGGTCTTGGGCGAAAAATCTTTCCCCCCGGCTTCCAGCTTAATGGAGCCGGCCAGGGCTTTGGTTTTAAACATTCCGCCTGTCGTCAGGATAGCGCCGCTGGCGACTCCCAACTTCATAAGGCCTCGACGAGTAATTTTTTGCATATATACCCCCTGTTTCTTTATCAATTGATATTTTTCTGGTTTTATCCTTTTACCTTACAAGAGTAGGACTCCATCTTCCCGTATTTCTTTGTGGCCATCTTGGTCTTCAGCGCATTATCCGGATCCACATAGAAATTCATCGGAACGGTATTTTCACCGGGAAGCATGGTTGTTTTATCCCTGTTGTTTTCCAGGCCAAACTCCTTGGAGAGTTTTGCCACTTCGCTGTCCGGATCGTTCAGGTCTCC
The DNA here is from genome assembly GCA_964433795.1 of uncultured Desulfobacteraceae bacterium. Lineage (GTDB taxonomy): Bacteria > Desulfobacterota > Desulfobacteria > Desulfobacterales > SURF-15 > DUZK01. Next base: position 2,587 of record CAYSUA010000571.1, read on the forward strand.
GAATATCCTCGCTCTGCCCTGGCAAATGTTCACGCAAGCCGGGGCGACACCCTGGTCGATCCGGTGCTGACAAGAGCTGCATTTGGTCACCCCGTTTTTGCTGGAGTCTTTTCCGGATTTGAGCCTTTTATTAAATGCGCGCGCACCATACGGGCAGGCTTCGATGCATTTCCCGCATCCCGTGCAATGCTCATTTTTGTTGAGGATCAGGCCATCCGGGCGTTTGTAGGTTGCACCGTCACGGTAACGAATCGTTTTTCCGTCCGATGTCTTAAATTTTTGCCGCTCTTTCGGGTATTCCGGGCAGTTCTTAACGCACGGAGGGACTTTGTCGCCTTGATTCCCTTCGCAATGATTGCACCGGATGGGGAGAAACGGTTTTTTGGCGTTGGGGTACTTACCCACCACCTCTTCGTTAACCACGGTGTTCCATGCCCCGAGCGGGACATCGTACTCCGCCTTGCATGCTACGGTGCATCCCCTGCACCCGATGCACCGGCGGAGATCGAACACCATAGCCCACCGTGGAGCCTTGCCCCGTGCAGCAGCGGCCTCCATGGCAGGTACTAGGCTCGTGGCGGCGACCCCTGCTGCCACCATCCCGGCAGTTTTGACCATTTTACGTCTGGTTACATCCACCTTTTCACTCATGATTTCCTCCTGCTTTAGTTAAGAGTTTGGTTTGTGCTTTCTTTCTCGCTCCCGGATATTTATCCGCCACCTTCTTCAAGGAAATCGAGCAAGTCCTCGAAGCTGGTTATTGCCGCATCAATCAACATGATTGAATACTTCTTATTATGGACCCCGTTGCCATATTGGACGATATTCAAATCCTCGCGACCCTGCTCAAGCAATTTGTTGGCCTTGGCCAATTTCTCAGGCGTGAGTTTCGGCTTGTGCTCGGCCAGGGCTTCCAGGGCTTCCGCCTCTACCTCTTTGACGTCCTTGATTTCTTTTGCCAGCTCTGTCTTCCAGTCCGTCAACATCTTATCGTGATCTTTGGTGTGACATTGCACACAGGTCTTTCCCGATGCCATAAGGACATTTTCACCCTTTTCCGATTTCTTCATTTCATTATGGCAGCCCAGGCAGTTGGTGCGGGCCTTGTACATAAAATCCGGGGTTTTGGACACGTCTCCGCGTTTCGGTCCGACAGATAAAATCCGTTGGTACTTGTGGGTGTCGGGATGACAGGTTGCACAGCTATTCTGAACGAATCGATTATACCCCGACGGTTCGTGACCGTGCCGTTTTGTTTCGGCGACACCTTCCGGAGGCTTTTCCGATTCTGGTTCATCAATACCTTCTAAAGCCAGCTTGACGTGCTGAATCGGTTGGTGGCAGTCAAAGCAGCGGGCGTTTTTGACCGTAACATGCTTTTCATGCATCAACGTCCTGTTATGGTCTTCCTTAAGTGCTTTGGCCTGATCGTGGCAGGCCACACAGTTTTCTTTTTTGGTCCGGCCTGCACCCAGAACCAGAGCGGTCTTTAATTCGCCGTTTTCAAAATAAGCCTGGT
>CAYSUA010000572.1:0-4104 GCA_964433795.1 uncultured Desulfobacteraceae bacterium
AAAGCAGCAGTTTAATGAGCCATCGGGTGCCCACCACATGCGGCGGATTGTGAATCTGGCCGTAATCGGAACCGTAGACGATATTGTCTGCCCCCACTTCTTTGATCATCTTTACCGCATAGACCGGGCCGGTTTCATGGAGGGGAAATGTGGTTGTGCCCAGACCCGAAAGCATCAGTTTCACACCTTCCGAGGCCGCCTCTTTCATCTGGGCCATGGATGTCTTACAGTGGATGTGGGCGGGATGGATGATCTCCATCCGTTTGACGCCCACCCGTTTTGCTTCTTCCAGCATGGCTTTGTGGTCCGGATCGTATGGGAAGTGCCCGGTGGCCACCACCAGATCGTTGTCTGCCGCAATTTTCAACACGTCTGTCAGCGCCGAGAGCACCTTGCCGCTGTCGTCCAGCAGCCTCAACCCCTTCCCGGACCAGTCGTCGAATACGATCCGTCGGTGGTGGTAGGAATCGACCATGGGCATCCAGACATATTTAAAACCCGGAAATCCCAAGCATCTCTTTACGGCATTGGGATTGATCCCTCCAACCGATTGGTTGAGAGTAATGCCGCCGAATATCTCAACGGGCCGGGTCTCATTTTGCTCTGCCCACTGATCAAGATATTTTTGAACCAGTTGAATTCTGGATGCCGAGGGGGTGAACCAGGTCTTAAATACCACCGCCCGCATATTCTCTTTGCTGTAGTCGAAAGCGATCTCATCTTCAAGCAGCAGTCGATTGAACGGATCAGACCCGCCGTGGGCATGACAGTCGATGGCGTTTTCCATCAGGTCGTTCACGTCATCTTCGGTGAATTTGACCCCTGCCAGAAATCGTGCGTACTGGATGTTTACAAATTGAATTTGCTGTTTGAGAAGAAATCGTTCCACTTTTTCGTCGATGCCGGGTATATCGAATTGAACGAGCTCCTTCAGCCTGTCCACGCGTTCTTCAGGTACTTCGATTTTCAATATTTCATCCAAACTCATGTCTTCACGGAACATGTTTCCCTCCTATTCAGAAGATATTTTATTTGCTGAAATTAATGCATTTTACTTTCAATCCCCTAACAAAACGGTGAAAGCTTATCAATAGCAATTTCATGGAAATCTTAAACCCTCAACCTCTTGCGGGGGTTATGGTTTAATCCGGACGCTTCATTCGCTAGAAAATTGTTCGTTGCATGTTGTGATCGACGTGGTATAAGATGCGCCTCTTTAAGCGGTTTGTGAAGAGATTTAAAAAAAAACATTGTCGATTGTTAAATCAGTTTCTGTATCTTGTTAGAGAAACTGGAAATTTGAAACTGGATTAAAACGAATTGGAACTATTTGAAATTAAGAGATAGCAGTCCACGAGTTTCAAGTATCAAGTATCAAGTTTCGAGTATTATCGGTACAAGGGTGGAATTATCAAAAACGTAAGGGATATATTCTGGGGCTGGTATGTGGTCATCGGCGCCTTCTTCATTATGATCGTCACTTACGGGGTTCGGTACTCCTTCGGTGTTTTTGTCAAACCCATGTTTGCCGAGTACAACTGGCCCATGACCATCATTTCCCTGGGGGCATCCATCAATCTGGTGATGTATGCATGCAGCAGTCTTTTTACCGGGTGGCTGCTGGATCGAATTGCTCCCAAATGGGTGATGACCATCGGTATTTTAGTGACCACTTTGGGTTTGATTCTATCCAGCTTTGTAAAGACCCCGCTGCATCTCTATCTTTGTTACGGTGTGCTGGTCGGGGCGGGATCTGCCGGATGCGGGGCTGTGGTCAGCAGTGCGACAGTCGGGAAATGGTTTGTCCGGCATCGTGGGCTTGCCATCGGAATTTCGAGCATGGGTATCGGTGTGGGTACCATGATCATGGCGCCCTTTGCCGGTTATATCGTGAAACAGTACGGGTGGCGTATCGGTTTTCTTTCCATCGGAACATTGATGCTGGTGGTGGGGGTCTTCATCTCTCAGGTTTTCATGGGGAAAACAGGTCCTGAAGCGATGGGGTTACTCCCCGACGGTGACCGGTCCGGGGAGGAAGCGAGCGTCTCCGTACAAATCAAGCAGCCGTCTGAAAAAGTCTCCATCAAACCGGTATTGAAAGACACTCGTTTCTGGTTGTTGGCCGTATGTAATATCTTTGCCGTGATGACCGTGATGATGACGTTTGTTCACCAGATTCCCTATGCGATCAATAACGGCATCGATAAGCTGGAGGCTGCGGGAGCATTGGGGGTGGTCGGGGTGACCGGAAGCTTCGGCAAGTTCTTCTTCGGCTGGTTATGCGACAAGATCAGAGATGCCAAGTATTCCGCAGCTTTTGGATTATTTGTGATGAGTGTCGGGATGTTTCTTCTCCTGAAGGCAAAAACAGTAGTTTTCTTATATCTGTTTGCCCTGGTCTACGGGTTCGGATACGGCGCTTTGGCCCCGGTCATGCCGTATCTGGTATCGGAGCGATTCGGCCGCCATATTTTAGGCGCTGCATACGGTTTGCTCATATTCTTCGCAACCGGTTTCGGCGGCAGTATCGGACCGGTACTCGGCGGCTATATTTATGATAAGACCGGGTCGTACGATTTGGGCTGGGTGATCAATATGGTGATCCTTCTCGTCGTCGGTTTTCTGATTATGACATTAAAACCCTCCGGTGAACGAATCAGGGGTTGAGTAAGAATTAAGCTGGGAAGGAGAATTGAGATGTTCGATATTATAATCCAGAACGGTAAAATATTCGATGGATCCGGAAATCCCTGGTGTTACGGGGATGTCGGGATCTGCGATGAGCGGATCGCTTCCATGGGTAAGCTGAGTCCTTCAGACGCACGGGTCGTGATCGATGCCAAAGATCGTGCGGTTTGCCCCGGATTTATAGACATGCATACCCATTCGGATGTCATGCTGTTGGCAAACCCCGCCCATGAACCGAAGATCACGCAAGGGGTGACCACCGATGTAATAGGGCTTGACGGACTTTCCTATGCTCCCCTGTCTCCGCCGAATCTTCATATGATGCGTTCTTATCTGTCTGCTTTGAACGGAAATCCGGACATATCATGGGATTGGCAGTCGGTGGGAGAGTTTTTAAACCGGTTTGATGGGAAAGTAGCAGCGAATGTAGCCTATTTAATCCCGCACAATGCCTTGCGGCTGGAAACCGTCGGATTTGAAGACCGATCTCCTTCTGTGGATGAATTGAAGAAGATGCAGGAAGCGGTTGTCGGCGGGATGGAACAAGGGGCTTTCGGGTTTTCCACAGGGCTCGATTATTTTCCCTGCCGTTATTCGGAAACCCGGGAGTTGATCGCCATTTGCGAAACCGTTGCGGAATTGGGGGGGCTTTCGGTATGGCATACCCGGGGCCGGGATCTTGGGCTCATGGATGCCCTTAAAGAAGTTTTGGCGGTGGGAGAAGCAACCGGGGTCAAGGTGCATTTTTCGCATTTTGCAGCAAACGGATCCCGGAATAAGGGAAAATCGACCGATATGCTTCAACTCATCGATGATGCCAGAGACCGCGGCCTTGATGTGAGTTTCGACGGATACTCCTACCGTGCTGCCAGTACGACGCTTTTGATCACGATTCCGCGATGGGTTCACGAAGGGGGTCCGGAGGCAATGATCGAGAGATTTCGTGACCCTGAGGCGAAAAAGAAGATGTGTGATGAGATGCTGGAAACAGGATCCGGATGGGAGAATATGGTGCTCTCATGCGCTCCGTTTCCAAAGCATCGTGGATATATCGGAAAACCGCTGACCGAAGGGGCTGCAGCTTGCGGGAAAAATGCTGCCGAATTCATTTGTGATTTACTTCTGGAAGAAAATTTGAATGCCGGGTTTGTGAACTTTGTCGGCAACGAACCGGACATTCAGAGAATCATGCAGCATTCCTGCCATACCGGGTGCAGCGACGGAATACTGGTGGGGGAGCAACCGAATCCGAGAGGGTGGGGCACGTTTCCGAGATTCATCTCGGAATATTGGCGAAACCTTGGCCTGCTTTCTTTAGAGGAAATGATTCGGCATCTGACCGCTGCCCCGGCACAGCGCCTGGGGCTCTCCGACCGGGGATTGATCAAAGCAGGGCTTGCTGCTGACCTGGTCGTT
>CAYSUA010000573.1:0-4086 GCA_964433795.1 uncultured Desulfobacteraceae bacterium
GAAATCATGAAGCGACTCAATTTGCCAAATGGACTCAGCGGTATCGGCTATAGCCGCGAAGATATCCCCAAACTGGTGGAGGGAACTCTTCCCCAGCATCGGGTCATTAAATTGTCTCCACGGCTGGTAGAAGCCGAGGACCTCACACGGATTTTTGAAGACGCCATGATTTATTGGTAATCGCTTTTTTCTGCTATCCGCTCTTTTCATCGAAACTGGCGGAAGAAGGCCCTGATTTCCTCGGCGAGCACCTCGGGTTGCTCCATGGCGGCGAAATGCCCGCCACGCTGCTTTACCTCCCAGCGTTGGATATTATAGGCCCGTTCGGCCAGAGAGCGGGGTGGCCGCAAGATCTCTTTGGGAAACTCCACATAGCCGGTGGGCACCTCGATGCGCTGGTTGCCGGGTATCGGCCAGGGGCCGTGCAACCTGGCGTAATACGGCCAAAAGGAGGAACCGATGGCGCCTGTGGCCCAATAAAGCATGATGTTGGTTAAAATCGTGTCCCGGCCCAAGTAGGCGTTCAGGTCTCCCCGGCAGTCGGTCCAGGTATAGAACTTCTCAACGATCCAGGCGGCCAGACCCATTGGAGAGTCGGTTAGACCGTAGGATAGGGTTTGGGGTTTGGTGCCCTGGATCCACTGATAGCCCATTTCTTCCTTTATGAAGTGGTTGAGTTCCTCCAAATATCGACGCTCCTCGTCGGTGGTGTCGTTGAGCACGGCCGGATCGCGCCGAACAGCCAGCAGATTCAGATGGATTCCAAACAGCCGTTGCGGGACATCACAGGCCAACCGACTCACCACAAACGAGCCCCAGTCTCCGCCCTGGGCGGCAAAACGTTCATAACCCAGGACGTCCGTCATCAGTTGGGCAAAGACTTCCGAGATCTGTTCCACACTGAAGCGTTGTTGATTGGGCGTAAACGAAAAAGTGTAGCCGGGAAGCGACGGCGCCACCACCGTAAAGCTGTCGTCCGGGTCGGCGCCAAATCTCGCCGGGTCGGTGAGCATGGGGATCAGCCGGTGGAATTCAAAGACGGATCCGGGCCATCCATGGGAGACCAGCAGCGGCATAGGGTTTGGCCCATGGCCGGGCTCGTGGATGAAATGAAGGTCAATGCCTGAAAGCGGCACCACATACTGGCGAAAGCGGTTGAGCTCAACTTCCTGGTTGCGCCAATCGAAGTGATCTCGCCAGTAGGTGACAAGATCCTTGAGGTAAGAAAGATCGGTACCACAGGTCCAACCCGCGTCGGGTACTTCATCCGGCCAGCGGGTGCGCTCCAAGCGTTCTTGCAGATCCGAAAGGATGTCGTCATCAATATGGATCTGAAAGGGTTTTGGCGAAAAGCCGGCCATCGTTATCCTCCGTTCATATCATCGGGTCTTGGTTTTTTTCTTTAATTTCTCGGGATGGCAAACCACATAGCATTTGGAACAGGCGTTGTATGTAAATGCCCCGCGGGTTGCACGGTCCCAGGGGAATCGATTTTCCCCTGCCAGCATAGCCTCAACCTTTATTTGCTTAATATCTTCCTCATCGTCGATTACAGGCATCGGCAGATCCGAAAGGGCATAAAAACGATCTCCCATTATCATGCCGCCGCATCCCCACTGGCACCGGAGATAGGAAAGCCACCCGTAGCGATATTCCTTTCCATCCATTTTCATTACCCGGTCGCGATCGGGGGTTAATGCCTTAACCGGGCAAATGGACACGCAGGGCTGAGGGCAACCCTCGCACGGATTCTCTTTAAGAATTGAATCCGGCTTGAGCTTGGCTGTTGTCAGTACTGTAATCAGCTGAACCGCCCCGCCGTACTGGGGGGTGACCAGAAATCCCCCTCGACCCAGACGCCCGATGCCGGCTGCCATGGCGACGTGTCGGTGGGAGATTTCGCCCAGTCCTTTTTCAACATCGTAATACTGGTTCGCCGGAATCGGCAGGCTGATATAATCCATGTCCTCAAGAAAGTTGGCTAGGTCAAGCGCCATATCATCCAGTCGAAATTTCGGCTCTAAGCCGGCAAAGCGTGAAAACGACATGGGGCTGACACCCCTTAAATGGACTTGCTGGACACCGCGGTTGATCCGGTAGGCCATTGAAATCAGGCTTTTTGCTTCTGGAAGCAGCCGTTTGGGATTAAGCTCCGGCGGTGCATTTCTCATGCGCGATATGGGGGCGATGCCGACAAGGTGCGCTCCTAAAGAGAAAGCCTTCTCCTTGACTTCCTTCGTCAGCTTGGCCGGGGAAGGTTGAGTGGTCTTCTTCACTGCTTTCGATGTCATATTATTTGTTTTCATTTTATCTCGTTCTCCTCATTTTTTGAATTAATGTCCGTCCACGAACGAGGAATTTTGCGTGAGTTAGTGGATGGGCACGGTTAAACGGCTTCAGCGCTATACCCGCGGGCCATTAAATGATTCACCTTGTGCCCGAGCCGTTGCCCCAGAACGCGGGCATTTTTCAGGGCGTGCAGTTGGTTCTCTATGGGATTATATAAGGATGTTCCGATCCGTTCCAGCAGACCGTACTGGGCCACAACCGCACTGTATTCACAATCATTAAGCGAATCTTTGCAACCCAGGCATGGATTTGCACCCGCTGCCGTAATTCGGCCCAGGGCTTTGATGCCGTAGTTTTGCATAAACTGAAGAAGCGAATCCCCAAGCTTGCCTGCCAGTTCCGTATTGCTCCCGGCCACTACAACCGCGCCCACTCTGCCCTGGGTCAACAGGTGATGATGGCGAAACGACCAGAATCGTTCCATAAGCGCTTTGGTGGCCGAATCGATCATTCCGGAAAACGCCCAACTGCCGATAACCACCGCCCTTGCATCGAGTATTTTCTTCCGGAGCGTTTTCCAGTCATCCTTAATGACACATTTATTATTGGACCAACATCCGTTACAGGCCTTGCAAGGCCCCACGCTTATATCGTGGAGGCGAACCAGTTCCGAAGGAAGGCGTGAAGCGGTAAGAACTTCCTGAACCAGTGTTTCCACCTTGCTCCCCTTCTGGGGAGATGCGCTTATTCCCAAAATCATGGATTTCATCTCTAACTCCTTTATCTATTTTTGATTTGATATCGGTTTGTCTCGATATATTGTCACCCTTCCAATTCCTGCAAGAAGGTGTTTATGGCCAGGCCTATTTCTGCAGGGGAATCCTCCTGAATAAAATGGTTTCCTTTGACGATAATTTCCTGCTGGTTTGCCCAGGTACGGCAAAATTCCCTCTGCCTTCCCGTCAGAATTGCACCGGGATCGGCATTGATGAACAATTTGGGAATGTCGGTGTTCTGAAGCCATTCAGCGTATGATGAGACAATGTCATGAACATCGATAGGTTTACCGTCAAATGGAATCTCCCTTGGCCAGGTCAGCATCGGCCGCCTTGATTCTCCCTTTTCAGGATAGGGACGGCGATATATTTCCATTTCATCGTCGGTCAATGTGCGGAGTATGCTTCGAGGCAAGACGGCCTCGATGAACAGGTTTTTTCCCAGTATTAAATTCTCACCTTCAGGGGAGCGCAGTGATTTGAAAAAGGGCCGTGAAATCTCAGGAAACATGTCCCAGGAGAGAGGCTGAACTATGGCTTCCATGTAGGCGATGGCTTTCACGCGCTCGGGATTGCGGTATGCCCAGTAAAAGCCAAGAGCGGAACCCCAGTCGTGAATTACCAAAGTGACATTTTTATCCAAATTCAAAGTCTCAAACCAGGCATCCAGATAATGCGCATGATCGACAAAACGATAGGATCCGCTCGGTGATTTTCCAGACTGCCCCATACCGATTAAGTCGGGAGCCAGACATCGGTTGTGTTTTTCAAGGTGAGGAATAACATTTCTCCAGAGATAAGATGAGGTTGGATTCCCGTGTAAAAAGACTATCGGGTTTCCTTGCCCCGTATCCACATATGACATCTCCGAATCCAGCACCGGGATGCGATGACGATCATATGGATCAACTGCCGAAATCGATGAATTACTCATCCCTTCATCCCGGAGTGTGGTCATTACGAATACCTCCTTTGTTCACACGGTTTCGCTTAAGGCTAAATCATATTTATATACCGAATA
>CAYSUA010000574.1:0-4082 GCA_964433795.1 uncultured Desulfobacteraceae bacterium
CTCCAGGCCCCCGCGAACCACTGCCAGCGTTAACGGATCAATACTCATGATCTGCCCCCTTCTTTAAATATTACTAGATTCCCGAAGGCATCCACCTGAACGGTCATATTCGGTTCCACCACCGTTGTAGAATCGCTCTGCTCGATCACTGCCGGACCGGCAAACTCGCATTCTCTCGGCAAATCAGCCCGACGATACACCGGGCAGTTTCGATACCCTCCGTCAAAAAACACGGACCGATGTTCCTGCAGCGCAGCATCGAGCGGTGCGCCCGGGGGCTGACCCATAGCCGGCAGCCCCATGGATGGCCGGATGCCGATCACAGCCGTCCGGAGGGTTAGGATCCTCACCGGATGTTTCTCCACAGTCGTTCCGTATTGGTCCGAGTATGTTGTTTCAAAGGCTTTCAGAAGCCTTTCACGACCACAAGGCTCGGTTGGAAGAGGTGTCCGCACTTCATGAATCTGCCCGTCGTAGGCCATGTCGGCAGCCAGGTATGCTTCCGCCCGGTCTACGGTAATGCCTTCGGATTCGATGAGTTGCTTTCCCTTTGTTTGATGATCATCAAAGGTACGATAGAGTTCACCCGGTTCCAAACGATCCAGGAGATCATTGATCGTTACCACAAAATCATGGCGCACATCCGCCATAAGGCATCCCAAAGCAGATGTTATTCCCGGCCACGGCGGAATGATGGCCCGGGCGATCTCCAATTCTTCGATCAGGGCCGCCGCATGAAGCGGTCCGGCCCCTCCGTATGCAAACAGCGTAAAGTCTCTGGGGTCCCTGCCCTGCTCGACCGTCAAGGTTCGAATGCTGGATGCAATCTTATTATTTGCCACTTGAATTATAGTCCATGCGGATTCTTCCGGTGACATTTTAAAAGCGCCACCGATCTCTTCGCCGATGACTTTTTCGGCTGCATCTTTATCCAGCCGCCGCCCGGCTTCTCGCCCGATGGGATTATCCGGATTGATTCGGCCGAGAACAAGGTTGGCGTCTGTAACCGTGGGCTTCTTTCCACCCTGCCCGTAGCATACCGGCCCCGGATCCGCTCCCGCGCTTTCCGGGCCTATGCTTAAAACACCGGCCCGGTCGATCCAGGCGATACTGCCGCCCCCTGCCCCGACGGTTCGAATATCCAGCATCGGAATGCGGATCGGTATTCCATATTCCAGACTGGTTTCTCTTGCAGTCGTCGGCTGGCCGTCCACTACCACTGCCAGATCCAGGCTGGTCCCACCGATATCGCATGTAATGAGGTTTTCTTCTTTAATACCGTGCCCAAGCCGCATGGCGGCATTAACGCCTGCAGCAGGGCCTGAAAGAATCGTGTTCACCGAATAACGCTGGGAAACGGAAGATGACATGACGCCGCCGTTTGATTGAACCAGCAAGACATCGCTCCCGTAACCCCTTTTCCCCAGTGCCTCCAACAGATTGCTCAAATACCGGCTGATTAACGGCTGGACATACCCGTTTAAAACGGCCGTGCTGGTTCGTTCAAACTCACGAATCTCAGGCAGCACTTCGGCAGCGGAAACCACAAACGGATTCGGCCAGATGCCCTCCAAAATTTGTCGTGCATAGATCTCATTGTCAGGATTGGTAAAGGCGTTGATAAAGCTGACGATCACCACTTCAACATCTTTTTCCAGTAAAATTTTTGCGGCCTTAATAAGCGCTTTTTTATCCGGCTTTTGAATCTGATTGCCCAGATAATCGGTTCGTTCGGCCACCTCATGCCTACAATGCCGGGGGACCAGAGGCTTGAACTGCCCTTTAAGACCGTAGGTGTGCGGCCGATCACGGCGTCTCAGTTCGATAACATCCCGGAAGCCTTCCGTCATTATGAGCCCGCAGGCAGCACCTTTTCGTTCCAGTACGGCATTGGTCGCAACAGTCGATCCGTGAATGATCAAACCGATATCTTCAAAATCGACCCCTAACGCCTGTAACCCATCGATCAAACCGACTACGAGATCCGATGGGGTTGATGGTACTTTTACGATCTTCAAAAAGCCATTGTCTTCCCACTGCAACACCACATCCGTGAACGTACCGCCGACATCTATTCCAACAATAACAGGCAAGCTGCATACCTCCTTATAGCGATTGCTGTTTAAAAAACAGAAACCGATCCATAAACTAACCCGGATAAATCGGAAATCCCAAATCCCAAATATCAAATACCAAACAAATCACAATGACCGAAATTCAAAATCCCAAACATGCTCAAGATATCGAAAAACGAACATATCAACTGTTTTGGTCATTGGATATTGGAATTTGTAATTTGTTTATGATTTGGTGCTTGTTATTTGAGATTTTAACATGTGGTGCTTGAGTATTGGTTTTTAAATAGAATGAAAAGAAACAGATTCTGAATCCGATATTCACTATCTACCGGTAGCAAACCTGCTTGACAGCTTCCACCACACCGGAAACGCTCGGCAATACGAAGTCTTCCAATGGCGGAGAAAAAGGAATCGGGACATCTTTTGCCGCCACCCGCAGAACCGGCGCATCCAGATAGTCGAATACTTCGGCCTGGATACGGGCTACCAGCTCAGCCCCGAAACCGCCTGTTAAATGGGCTTCGTGTATGCTGACGGCCCGGTGCGTCTTTTTAATCGATTCGGCCACCGTATCCATATCCAGTGGTTTGAGAGACCGGATGTCAATGAGTTCGGGATCGATGTCTAATTTGATCAATTCTTCGATTGCTTCCAAACAGAGATAATAGCCGGACCCATATGTCAGAATGGTTACATCGTTTCCCGGCCGCTTTACCTTTGCCTCTCCCAGGGGAATAATAAATTCAGAATCCTCCGGTACCGGGCCTTCCTTTGCAAAAAGCCGCTTGTGCTGAAAAAACATGACCGGATCGTCATCGCGGATCGCTGCTTTAATAAGACCTTTTACATCGGCGGGTTCACTGGGAACCACCACCTTCAACCCCGGTGTGTGGACAAACCAGGCCTCCAATGACTGTGAATGATGGGCGGCAGCGTTTAAACCGGCGCCATCCGGGCACCAAAATACAATCGGAAGGTTCACCTGTCCACCGAACATGTAGCGGATCTTGGCGGCCTGGTTGCAGATCTCGTCCATACCGCAGGTCACAAAATCAGAAAAATGGAAATCGACAATGGGCCGCATACCGGTAATGGCAGCCCCGACGCCGCAACCGGCAATACAGGTTTCACTGATGGGTGTATCTAAAATTCGTCCGGGAAACTTCTCGGGAAGGCCTTGAAATTGTCCGAATACGCCGGCATGGGCCACCAGGTCTTCCCCCAGTATAAAAATCGTTTCATCCCGCTCCATCTCTTCGGAGAGCGCTTCGGCAAGCGCGGTCGTTCCGTTGATAATCCTTTCCGACATATCTGTGCCTCCCTATGGATTGACAAAAAGATCGTCTAAGGCCTCTTCCGGTTTGGGCAGAGGGCTTTCCCTGGCAAATTCCACCGCTTCATCGAGTTCTTTTTTGATATCTTCCCAGATTTGACTTTTCTTCTTTTTAGTCAAAATCTTCTGCTTCATTAATTCCTTTTCGAAACGGATGATGGGATCGTTCTTCTTTCGGGATTTTATTTCCTCTACGGTCCGATATTTTTGAGGGTCACCTTCGTAGTGCCCCCGAAACCGGTATGTTTTGTTTTCGATGAGAGTCGGTCCCTTGCCGGATCTTGCTCGAGTCACGGCTTCCTTTGCGGCATCCCGAACAGCCATGACATCGTTTCCGTCAATCGCCACCCCGGGGAAATCGTATGCGGAAGCCCGTGCACAGATATCACCCCCGGCACAGGAATAGCTCTGAGGGGTAGTGGAAGCATATTGATTGTTTTCAACCACAAAAATAACCGGCAGTTTCCATATGGAACACATGTTCATGGCCTCATGAACGGTTCCTCTGTTTGAGGCCCCGTCACCGAAAAAAACCACCGCAACCTGATCCGTCTTCCGCATCTTAATAGACAAACCCGCTCCGGTAATGATGGGAAGCCCCCCGGCGACAACACCGTTGGCACCGAGATTTCCAAGCGAGAAATCAGCGATGTGCATTGAACCGCCTTTTC
>CAYSUA010000575.1:0-4071 GCA_964433795.1 uncultured Desulfobacteraceae bacterium
CTGTTCGGTGTAACGCTCCCTAATACACTCAAACAGTCACACGCGCACGAATCGGCTCACCTCCAAAGCCTATTCTTGTAAGTAATTTGGGCGTTGTGCATACCAACATACATGGGTATGGATATGGATCAGGATCGAGGCAGTTATGGCGTTTTCTGAAACCGGCCGCTTAAGGCAGTTTGGGCAAGGCTTTTTCGATGCTGTTTCAATCTATTGGGAAAGGCGCCTTATCATCGTCTTTCTAATGGGTTTTGCAAGCGGCCTGCCGTTTCTTCTTTGCGGGGCGACCCTATCCATCTGGCTCACAGAGTCAGGCGTATCACTTACCGCCATCGGCCTCTTTGCTCTTGTGGGTACGCCCTATACTCTCAAGTTCCTGTGGGCGCCGTTAGTCGACCGGGTCCACCTGCCGGTCCTTTATCAATTGCTTGGAAGACGACGCTCCTGGATGGTGTTGATTCAGTTCGGTTTGATGGCCTCAATTGTAGCACTCGGTCTGAGCAACCCTTTATCAACGCCGGGAATAACGGCATTTTTTGCACTATCTGTAGCCTTTTTTTCAGCAAGCCAGGATATCGTCATCGATGCATACCGCATCGAGATCCTTGATGAAGATCAGCAGGGGGCCGGGGCTGCTATGACCCAGGCAGGGTATCGCTTCGGGCTTCTTGCTTCCGGTGCCGGGGCACTGTATCTGGCCACGGAGATCGATTGGTCGGCGGTTTATGCATTCATGGCCGGGCTTGTACTCGTCGGCTTTATCACCGCCTTGTGTGCGCCGATTCCTAAAGATGACGAAAGTGCAAGGAGAATCAACCGGGAGAGCCGGTTTCGCATGGCCGTTGTGGCGCCTTTTATGGAGTTTTTTCAGCGCAACAATTTGGGTATTGCTCTGGTGATCCTGGCCTTCATACTGCTTTACAAGTTCGGCGACGCATTTGCCGGGGTGATGGCCAATCCGTTTTATATCAAGATCGGATTCACCAAAGTGGAAATTGCCAATGTCAGCAAGATATTCGGAGTTTTTGCAACTTTATTCGGTGTGTTTGCCGGCGGGCTGGTCGTCAAGCGCTGCGGTATCCTGGAGAGTCTGCTCTACTGCGGGATTTTGCAGATGCTCTCAAACTTGATGTTCGCCGCCCAGGCCGCAATCGGCCCCAAGGTAGAATTTCTGTTTCTCACCATCGGTATCGAGAACCTCTCCGGCGGCATGGGATCGGCCGCCTTCGTTGCATATCTATCGCTGCTCTGCAATAAGGAACATACCGGCACCCAATATGCGCTCTTCACGTCTTTCATGGCTTTTGGCCGCACATGGCTTTCGGCCATGTCGGGTTGGGTCGCCGATCAAACCGACTGGGCGACCTTCTTTATTGCCTCCACCTTCGTCGCGCTTCCCGGTTTGCTGCTGCTGCTGTGGATGTTTAAACGATTGCCCATGGAGAAACAGACGGGCCGGTACCGCTAATGCGACATCCGGGCTTATGCGGAAAAGGTGGATGATCGGGTAGATAGGATCGTTCCTCTTGATAAATCTTAAGGAATAAAATAAAAGTCATATAGTCATTTCGATTATCAGAACTCTATTTGCGAAATAGTTGCCTGAGTAAATTCCTGGGCTCTCACAATCTAAATGAACTAACATCGCACGCAACGATCCAATTTTCAGAACTTCTTAACCGGTGGAAAAAAAGTCCACCATACCTATCAAACACCTCTATTAATAATAGAAAGGAGGTACACCAATGGCTACATTTTTCATGTTTGGCAAATACACATCTGATGCAATCAAGGACATGAGCCTCGAAAGAACAAAGTATGTGATAGACGAAATCAGAAAGTTGGGGGGCGAGGTTAACGCAATGCATGCCCTTTTGGGGGAATACGATCTGTTGTTTTGCGTGAAGCTGCCCGGTGTTGAAGAAGCACTCAAGGTGTCTGTGGCGTTGAACCGGTCGACAGGCATCTCTTTTTCCACATGCCCGGCGGTAACCATAGAGGTTTTCGATCAATTGGCATCTGAAAAATAGTTGCAAGCTCAATAATATATCTTTTTGCAGTATTTGGTGCCTTGGTGAGTGGATGTGCCAACAGGTCCGGAAACCCCTAAAGAACCTTATCATGAGACGAAAGCGATTTGCCCGAGATTCTAGAAGTTCCAATATAAAGGCGAACATCGGCCCGTTAATGGTGTCGGTTTTCCTGATCGCTTATTTATTGTTCGGATGCAACACAACTAAAGACTTGACGCCGGCTTCCCAAGAGATGTCCCAAGATAAAACGGATAAGGTCGCCACTCAGATAAAACCTGAGGCCGGCGACCGGAAGGAGATTCAACCGGCAGATAAAAAAGAAGCGCTTGGTCAAAAAGAAGAGATCTGGCGAGAGCCGATTACCGGCATGGAGTTCATCCGGGTACCCGGGGGGTGTTATGAGATGGGGTGCGGGTCGTGGGCCGGTGATTGCGACAATGATTCAAAACCGGCCCACGGGGTTTGTGTGGATGGATTCTTTATAGCCAGATACGAAGTAACGCTGGACCAATGGATGAAGATCATTAAATTCAATCGTCCGGAAATCGGCAAAGCATCTAATCATCCAGTGGAAAATATTTCCTGGGATGATGCCAAGGAATTTATCGAACTGCTCAATGCAAAGGGCAATGACGGTTCTATTTTTCGCCTGCCAACTGAGGCCGAATGGGAATACGCCAGTCGCAGCGGTGGTAAACCTGAGGTATATGCCGGTAGCAACGAAATCGAAGCGGTTGCATGGTATAGAGAAAATAGTGACAAGCGCACACAGCGGGTCGGTTCAAAGGGACCTAACGGTCTCGGAATATACGACATGAGCGGTAATGTCCGTGAGTGGTGTGAGGATAGATACCGTGGCAATGCATATCGCAGGCATAAACGAAACAATCCCACATATATAGAGAGGGGATCGTTTCGGGTGATCCGCGGCGGCGGCTACAAAACCGTTGCTTTCTTCTGCCGCTCAACATCCCGCTACCGGCTCAAACCGCATGACCGGCTCAGCGGTGTCGGCTTTCGAATTGTCAGAGCGATTGACAAGTCGGTGAGAGTAGCCCCGTCTAAGAAACCAATCCAAAAGATCGGCACGGTAAAAGTTATTCTTGGCAATATTCGCAAAGGGCCATCGAAAAAATATAAAATTATCGCAACAGTGAAAAAAGGAGAGAAGGTGACCGTCATTCGCCGGGAAGATCGATGGGTTTATGTAAGACTTTCCAGCGGTCGTGTGGGATGGTGTCATCAGAGCCTTTTAACCATACCACCCGAATAAGAGGCATCCGAAATATATTGATGTCCACGATAAATAATTTTCGATAAAGCAAAAAATCGCGTTTTTCGCTGATTTGTTTCATCAATATAGATCCTTACCGATCTACCCGCTCATTAGAGGGTTACAATAAAAGGATACAAATGAATTTGAAGCTAAATTTAGAAGATCAAATTGAAACTTATGAGGTTATTGAGCTTTATGAAGCAAATGGTTGGTCGTCTGCAGAAAAGCCTGAGAAATTAATCCCTGCGCTTAAGAATTCAGATTCTTTGGTTACAGCAAGAATTTCAGGAAAACTTGTTGGTATTGGAAATGCCATATCTGATGGTAGTTTGGTTGTCTACTATCCGCATATGCTTGTACATCCAGATCACAAAGGAAAAGGGATTGGACGTTCCATGATGGAGCTTTTACAACGAAGATATGCGTCATTTCATCAGCAAATGTTAACCGCAGATGTTGATGCAATTGAGTTTTACAAATCTTTGGGTTTCGAGCGAGCAGGAAAAACAGTGCCTATGTGGATATATGCCGGAAATGAGCATTGACACATAACAAGCCGCTGAACCATCGCGATATATTTTATTATAGGGGGAAATACCATGGCAATTATGAGGTTGTGGCATGGAAAGGTTGCTATTGAAAAGGCTGAGGAATATGAGAAATTTATGATTTCGAGAGCAGCACCAGATTATGGCTCAGTTGACGGTTTTGAAATGGTCAAGTAAAAACGGACACCGTTTTTTAAGCCGCCTTCCGGAATAG
>CAYSUA010000576.1:0-4070 GCA_964433795.1 uncultured Desulfobacteraceae bacterium
CTGTGTGGGCTTGCCGCGGCGAAGCCTTGTGCGAAGACTGGTCTGTGGCTAATTTGATAACTGGCCAACGGGCGAACTTATTACACCATCTGCCCGATCACTTTAAGCTTCTTGTCCAGCCGTTTTGTTGAAATGGGGATGGGGGTCTTTATTTCTTGAGCGAACAGGGATACCTTATACTCCTCGATAAGCCAGAAAAAGGTCTCTATTTCGTCCCGCTTGGCCTTTGAAGTCTCTTCCGTTAGATCATTCAGCAATTCATTTAACTGCTGAGTGTAACCCCTGACTTGCTCGGCCTTTGACTGATCCCTTTCAAAATCGAGGAGTCCCCTTTCGGCTCTAAGGGAAAAGGCCTTCAGGTAGCGGATGAGGTGCTGGAGCTTGTCTGTATTGTATAGTGAAATGAAATTTTTGGGAATCAGTTTGGCAAGCTCATCCCTCAATTGGCTCAAAAAAGATACGGCTTGGGGGTTATCCATATTGTTCAGTTCAAGATTGCGAAAGACGGTCCACGCATCGTGATATGCGCGGAGTACTGGAATAATCCGGTCTCTTTTCTCCCGGCCTGCTTCAATAATAATCGGTTTGATTTTATCTGCATATGTATAAAATTTATCCCGGTTGCGGATGTTCATATGAAAGAGTTCTTCGATCACTCCTTTAAAAAGCTGCTTTTCAACGGCCTTGACCCCACCGAAGTGTTCGGAATGTTCTACGCTTTCCCGGGGAAGCGACAACGCCCTTTTTAAAAATTTCAAATCCTTAGAAAAATGGATGGA
Organism: uncultured Desulfobacteraceae bacterium; assembly: GCA_964433795.1. GTDB lineage: Bacteria > Desulfobacterota > Desulfobacteria > Desulfobacterales > SURF-15 > DUZK01. The sequence goes on from CAYSUA010000576.1 coordinate 780, forward strand.
CAACAGCGTACCCACACCGGAAAGGTGGGAAGTCAGGGCCTTGTCTTTTCTCCTAAACAACTTGATACTCACGGAATCTTGATCGTTTTGGAATCCGGGGAAATAAGTCCAAACCATCTTTTTATCCCCTTTCACATGAACGATTTCCGGAAGTTCTTCAAAATCCCACTGTGTGATTCCCTTTTTTTCCCACTCAGCCGTTGCTGCTCTGTACTCGCTTTGATCACCGACTTTTGATTCGCGGTTAAAAATATTTTTCTCCCGGCCGGATAGAAGTTTTTTACCCCTGGGATCTGTGAGAGATATGCGCATCTTTAAATGATCGGGAATATCCTCCACCAGCCAGGTAGATGCCGGAATATCGATGCCAAACCGCCGTTGGACAAACCGGCTCAATGCGGTGGGCAGCGGTTCCTCTGTCTTGGGCATTTCATTGGCAATGATTTCCACTGTCGATGAAATCGGAACCAGCCGCTTCCGGTACCTTTTGGGCAACCCTTTGACCATGGACTCCAATTTTTCCTTAAAAAGCCCGGGCACGATCCAATCGATGGATTCCGCAGGTACCGTAGAGGCCGCCGTCAACGGTATTTTAACCGTAACCCCGTCATCTTGTTTGCCGGGGTCGAACCGGTAATCACATGGGTAGCGGTTTTTACCCAGTTGAACGGTATCGGGATAGAGATGTAACGCTTCCTGATCCGGGTCATACCGGAGAAGAAATGCTTTGGTCATTCTCAAGAAATGATCGTTTCCTTTTTTCTTGATAATCTTTCGAAGCCCTCGGACATCATAGACCAACGGAAGTTTATCCTTGTAAAACTCGACCATGTCTTCTTCATTGACTAAAATGTCTCGCCTCCGAAATCGTTCCTCAATATCCGTGATTTCTTCGATAATGGCCCTGTTGTGATCGAGAAACGAGAAATTTTCCTTTATGTTGTGAGCGACCAGGGCCTCACGGATAAAGATATCGGAAGCTTCTTTCGGGTTGAAGGGCCCGTAGTTCACCGGTCTGTCGGATGCGAGGATCAATCCGTAAAGACTCACCTGTTCGGAAGCGATGACCTCCCCCCGTTTCTTGCTCCAACGGGGGTTCAGGTACGTGTGTTTTAAGCGATTCCGGCCGATGTCTTCAATCCACTCACTGTCGATATTTGCAACACACCTGGCAAATAATCTCGATGTTTCAACCATTTCAGCGGCCAATACCCACTGTTTTGCCCGTTTAAACAAAGCTGAGCCGGGAAATATCATGGCTTCCCTACCCTTTCCGGCTCTATAAAAATTAGACTCCTTTTTCTGTGCAATATTGGATAAAAAGCCGCTCAAAATGGATCGATGAATGGCTGCGTATTCTGTTTCGAAATCGTCTCCCTTTAATTTGAATTTTAATCTTCGTTTAGGATCACGGTCACTAAGAAAACCGGTTTCTTCAATGATCGCCCATAGCTGACCGTGAATATCCTGCCATTCCCGCATTCGTCTGAAAGAAAGAAAATGGTTTCTGCAAAACCGTTTCAAACTGCCGGTGGTTTTTTCCTTGCGGAAAATTTCGTGATATTGGTTCCATATGTTCAACAGAGAAAGAAAATCGGAGTTTTCATGGTGAAATGCCTTGTGCATCGCATCTGCTTCCTGCACCCGGTCCGAGGGCCTTTCCCTGGGATCCTGGATGGAAAGGGCGGCCGCGATAATAACCATCTCCTTAATGCAGCCTTCATGCCTGGCCTGTATGAGCATTCTCGACAGCCGGGGATCGATGGGCATTTTGGACATGAGTTTACCCCGATCGGTCAGCAAATAAACAGACTGCTTATCCGATTTCCGTCTGTCTTCCCGCATCTTGATGGCGCCGATCTCCAAAAGCAGATCGAATCCGTCTTTAATGCTCCTTTCTGCCGGCGGGTCGATAAATGGAAAACCTGAAATCTCCCCCAAATTGAGTGCCAGCATTCTCATAATTACTTCAGCAAGATTGGATCGAAGAATTTCCGGTGATGTGTATACCGGACGGGCTTCAAACGCTTCCTCGGAAAATAGACGGACACATATACCATGCTCTACACGGCCGCATCGGCCCTTGCGCTGCTCCGCACTGCTCTGGGATATATCGGTAACAGGAAGGGATGTGGTACGGGTTCTGGGGGAATATTGCAAAATCCTGGCAAGACCGGTATCGATGACGAACTTGATTCCGGGAATGGTGATGGATGTCTCCGCGACATTTGTGGCCACAATAATCTTACGCTTCGGAATGGTCTTAAATATCTTCGATTGGTCGGATGCCGAAAGCCTTGCAAACAAAGGTAATATATCGACGCCCCGATGGTTTCTCCCTTCAAGCAGTTCACAGGTCTCTCTGATATCCTGCTCGGTGGGCATAAAAATGAGCATGTCACCACGGACGGTTTCCGTTAGAAGTCGATGAGCGGCTTCCACTGCCTGCTCCACATGGGTCTGATCGTTTTCATCTTCATCTTGGGCGGCATATTTTACATCCACAGGATACATTCGACCGGAAACCTCAATGATCGGAGCATTATGGAACGCCTGGGAGAATTTTTCCGTATCGATGGTGGCGGAAGTAATGATGAGTCTGAGATCCTTTCTTCGTTTGATCAGTCCTTTCAGAATCCCCAGCAGGAAATCGATATTCAGGCTGCGCTCATGCGCTTCATCCACAATAAGGGTGTCATATTGATACAGATTCGGGTCCGACTGGGTTTCGGCAAGCAGAATGCCGTCTGTCATGATTTTGATGTAGGAAGATGAGCGCGTTCTATCCTGGAACCTGATCTTGTATCCCACGGACTGCCCGAGTTCCTCGCCGAGTTCCTCTGCGATCCGCCGGGATACGGTCATTGCGGCAATTCTTCGGGGCTGCGTACATCCGATGAGCCCGTTGATACCTCTTCCCGCAGCCAGGCAGAATTTCGGAAGCTGTGTGCTCTTTCCGGAGCCGGTATCACCGGATACGATCAGAACCTGATGGTTCCTTATTGCCTCAACGATTTCTTCCTGCTTTTCGAAAATGGGAAGATCCAGATTAAATGCCGGCTTTGGTCGACCCGCTTTCCGCAAAGACCGCTTCTTGATGGCGGATTGTACTCGCTTCTCAAGCCGGTGAATCCTATTTTCAAGTTTGCTGCCGGATTCCCGGAATCTCTTAATGCGGCGAATTTCTCTCCGGATCGAATATCGATCCACCAGAGTGGTGCGGCCGAGTTTCGACTCGATTTTTCTTATGATTTCCGTATAATCGTTCAAAGTTCCTTGCCTATCGTATGG
>CAYSUA010000577.1:0-4061 GCA_964433795.1 uncultured Desulfobacteraceae bacterium
CAACACTGATAAAAACGGTGCCGAATACCGGCAGTTTCTGTCCCGCACCCAGCTGCGCCTTTGCATAGGCAGCTCCGAATTCGGCATCCAATCCCATGACCTCTCCGGTGGATTTCATCTCCGGTCCCAGCAAGGTATCCACATTGGGAAACCGGTCAAACGGCAGAACCGCTTCTTTTACGGAGATATGACGGGGGATCACTTCCTGCGAAAGCCCGAGTTCTTTAAGAGTTTTACCCAGCATGACTTTGGTCGCCAGTTTTGCCAGGGGTATGCCGGTGGCTTTGCTGACAAACGGGATGGTTCGGGATGCCCGGGGATTCACTTCCAGTACATACAACTGCTTGTCTTTGATGGCATACTGAACGTTCATGAGACCGATGACGTTTAATTCCGATGCCATTGCCTTGGTGGCGGCTGTAATTTCCTCGATGCTCTCATTATCGATATCGTACGGCGGAAGCACACAGGCCGAGTCGCCGGAATGAACGCCGGCAGCTTCGATATGTTCCATGATACCCCCGATAACGGTGTTATCACCGTCTGAGATGGCATCCACATCGACTTCAACCGCATCTTCCAGGAATTTGTCGATGAGAACCGGATGCTCCGGTGATGCGAGGATTGCAAGCTGCGTAAAGCCTTCAAGCTCTTTCGGGTCATAAACGATTCTCATGGCCCGACCCCCCAGCACATATGACGGGCGAACGATTACGGGATATCCGATCTCCCGGGCCACAGCCTGGGCCTCCTCCACCGACATGGCCGTTCCGTTTGCCGGTTGTACCAGGTTGAGTTTTTTCAACATCGCTTGAAACTGTTCTCTGTTTTCAGCGCGATCGATGCTTTCGGGTTGGGTACCGAGGATCGGCACCCCTGCTTTGGCCAGGGGAACCGATAGATTCAGCGGTGTCTGCCCACCGAACTGAACGATCACCCCGAACGGTTTCTCGGATTCCACAATATGGAGGACATCTTCCTTTGTCAGCGGTTCAAAATAAAGCTTGTCCGAGGTGTCATAGTCGGTGCTCACGGTTTCCGGGTTGCTGTTGACCATGATGCTTTCCACTCCCTCCTCCCTGAGGGCAAAGGAGGCATGGACACAACAGTAGTCAAATTCGATTCCCTGCCCGATCCGGTTGGGGCCGCCGCCAAGAATCATCACCTTTTTCTTGTCCGACACCCGGGCTTCATTTTCCAATTCATAGGTGGAGTAGTAATAGGGGGTGACCGCCCTAAATTCAGCCGCACAGGTATCCACCAGTTTATATACCGGCCGGATATCATTTTCGGTTCGTAGCGTTTTTATTTCATCTTCATCCGTACCGGTGAGATGGGACAGTTGAAAATCCGAAAACCCCCAGGATTTTGCCTGGACCAGGAGTTCCTCCGGAAAGGGGCCGTCAACCGCTTTAATGGTTTGTTCCATCTCGATGATTTGATTCAGCTGAAATATAAACCAGGGGTCGATGCCGGTCAGTTCATAGATAAAATCAAAGGACATCCCTGCCGCCAGGGCGGCTCGCAGATAGAAAATTCTCTGAGAATTAGGAGTCGCCAGCTTTTGCTCGATTCCTAATTTGGAGACATCGACGATATCTTTTCCATCACCCCCCAGTCCATACCGGCCGATCTCTAAAGATCGAAGTCCCTTTTGAAGCGCCTCTTTAAAGGTTCTGCCGATGGCCATGGTTTCTCCGACGGATTTCATGGCCGTCGTCAGAAAATCGTCTGTTTCCGGAAACTTTTCAAAGGTCCAGCGCGGAATTTTGACCACGCAATAATCGAGGGTCGGTTCAAACGCGGCCAGGGTCTCACCGGTTATATCATTGGGGATTTCATCCAGTGTATATCCTACGGCCAGCTTGGCTGCAATTTTTGCGATGGGAAATCCGGTTGCCTTTGAAGCCAGGGCAGAGCTTCGGGATACCCGTGGATTCATCTCCACCACAATCATTTCACCGGTGTCCGGGTGGATGGCAAACTGCACATTGGACCCTCCGGTATCCACACCGATTTCCCGCATGATATCGATGGATGCCGTTCGCATGAGCTGGTATTCCCTGTCGCTGAGGGTCTGGGCCGGGGCAACGGTAATGCTGTCTCCGGTATGAACTCCCATTGGATCCATGTTTTCAATGGAGCAGATAATCACCACATTGTCATTGTGATCTCTCATCACCTCCAGTTCGTACTCTTTCCAGCCCAACACCGACTGCTCCAGCATGACCTGATGGGTGAGGCTGGCATCCAGTCCGGATTTTGCGATTTTCGAAAGATCGTCGGCATTGTAGGCCACACCGCCGCCGGTCCCGCCCAGGGTATAGCTGGGACGTACGATGATCGGGTATCCGATTTGGTCTGCAACGGTCCATACTTCGTTCATGGAGTGGGCAAACCCGCTGTCTGGAATACTGAGCCCGATCCGTTCCATGGCTTCACGGAACCGGTCTCTTTCTTCCGCCTTTTTAATGGAATCGATGGAAGCACCGATGATTTCCACACCGTATTGTTCCGGCACTCCCATCTTCGCGACTTCAACAGCGGTGTTGAGTCCGGTTTGGCCGCCCAATGTGGGAAGAAGCGCATCCGGACGTTCCTTTTCAACGATTTTTGCAACGATTTCCGGAGTGACGGGCTCAATGTAGGTGCAGTCCGCCATCTCGGGATCCGTCATGATGGAGGCAGGATTACTGTTGACCAGAATAACGTGGTAGCCTTCTTCTTTAAGCGCTTTGCACGCCTGTGTGCCTGAATAATCGAATTCGCATGCCTGACCGATGATGATGGGCCCGGCACCGATGATCAGAATTTTATTGATATCCGTCCGCTTCGGCATAAACTAAAGCACCTTCATCATTTTTACAAAATTGTCAAAGAGATATCTCGCATCGTGGGGACCGGGTGATGCTTCGGGATGGTACTGAACGGCAAAAACGGGAAGGTTTCGATGTCGAAATCCTTCCAGGGTATTATCATTCAAATTGATATGCGTGACTTCGACGTCGTTTTCGTCCAGGGTATCGATATCTACGGCAAACCCATGATTTTGAGATGTGATCTCCACACGGCCGGTAAGCAGGTTTTTGACCGGCTGGTTGGCGCCTCGGTGTCCGAATTTTAATTTGTAGGTCTTACCTCCCAGGGCAATGCCCAGAAGTTGTATGCCCAGGCAGATACCGAAAATGGGACGATAGCCCACAAGGGATTGAATGGTTTTTACGGCATACGCGACGGGCTCCGGATCACCGGGGCCATTGGAAAGAAAGATGCCGTCCGGTGCCATGGCCTTGACCGTATCTGCCGGTGTTCCGGCGGGCACCACGACCACTTCGCATCCGGTATGCTCAAGGCAGCGCAGGATATTGTATTTGATGCCGTAGTCGAATGCCGCCACTGAAAATTTGTCTTTCGGGTGCTGCCAGATATTTTGATCCAGCGGGGTTTCGTTGTCCATGAATACCGGCCTTCCGTCGTGCCAGCGGTAGGCTGCTGTTGTGGTCACCGCACTGGCCAGATCCTGCCCGTTCATGCCGGGAATTTCATTTGCTTTTTTCACCAGTGTTTCCGGATCGAGGGTGTGGGTGGATACAAAAGCCCGCATGGCGCCGGCGGTTCGGATGTGCCGGGTGATTGCCCGGGTATCCAGATCTTCAATGCCGAGTATGTTGTGCTTGCTGAGGTAGTCGGCAAGGGTTCCGGTGGATCGATAATTGGATGGAAAACCCTGATATTCTTTCATCAGAAAAGCGGCCACCTGGATCCGGTCGGATTCGATGTCTTCCAGGTTTACCCCGTAATTTCCGATCAGGGGATAGGTCATGGTCACCATTTGCCCCCGATACGAGGGATCGGTCAAAACCTCCTGATAGCCGGTCATGCTGGTGTTGAATACGATTTCCGCACCCACCTCTCCGGGGCCGGTAAAAGACCGGCAATGAAAGGTCCGTCCGTCTTCCAATGCTAATAGAGCTTTCATGTTATATGCAGTCTATTGTTTTATCTGGTTATCCAGAATGCCCAAGTTATGCCGATTCGGCGTTGAAGGCAACCCGCTTCGC
>CAYSUA010000578.1:0-4046 GCA_964433795.1 uncultured Desulfobacteraceae bacterium
ATCATCAGTCATCAATCTATCATTTTCCTATTTGGTTCCCCGATAAATCGGGATTTACGCTTCGCTCCAACCGGCTTGTCCGGGTTGGGTTTATTACGAATTGAAAGGGGGAAGTATGGAAAAGAAAATAGGTGTCATCGGTGTGGGGGCCATGGGAATCGGAATGGTGGGAAATCTTGTTAAAGAAGGATATACTGTAACCGCGTTCGATATCGATGCGCAACGTATAGCGGCCGCTGAAGAAAAAGGGGCTGCCGGCGCTGCGTCTCAGGAAGAAGTCGGCAAGGCATCGGATGTGGTGATCACCAGTCTCCCTTCCCCTCAAGCATTTGAAGAAACGGTTTTGGGAGAAAGTGGTGTGTTAAAAGGACTTCGGTCCGGTGCGTATATCATCGACATGAGCACCATAGATCCGGTGACCACTCGAAATGTCCATGAAATAGCGAAATCAAAGGGGGTTCGCACAATGGATGCACCGGTCAGCGGCGGACCCCAGGGAGCTGCCGCCGGAACCATGTCCATCATGGTGGGTGGAGATAAAGAAGATTTCGAGACCTGTTCGGAAATATTCGAAGTACTGGGTGGAAAAGTTTTTCATGTGGGCCCCATCGGAGCCGGTCAAACCATAAAAATATGCAACAATGCACTGGCTGCCGTTCATACGGCAGCTCTGGGGGAAGTCTTGCTGGCCGGGGTTAAAGCGGGAGTGGATCTCAAAATGCTGGTGGATGTGATTGAAAGCAGTTCGGGAAACTGCTGGATCATGGAGAATTTTTTCCATAAAACCGTGTTGCAGAATAAATACGATCCGCCATTGTTCACCCTGGATTTGATGAAAAAGGATGTGGGGCTTTACCTGAAGACTGCCGAAGCCTTGAAGATTCCCTCCATCCTAAGCAGTGTTGCGTATCAGTTATATACAGCAGGACAATCAACCGGAAAAGGACAAGAGGATCACACCGCTGTTGTTAAGGTGGTTGAAGACATGGCCGGAGAGAAAATCGGTGTGATTGAAAACCCTGATGAATAAATCTAATGGGGTTTCTATATTTTACCTAAACTGATCGGTTCCTGCTTCAGGGTTCAAAGGTCAGAATCACTCCAACTCTTTTGGAGATGATCCGAGTTTTTTAACTCTGAACCCTGAACGCTGAACCGCTGAACCTATGTTCTATCCGGCGGTTCAGCTTTCTTCTTCTGACATCCGGACCAGCATAACCGGGACTTGACTTCGTCGTAGAAGCCTTCTGGTGGTGCTTCCCAGTATCGCCTCTCCCAATTTGCCGCGCACGTGGTAACCCATGACGATCAAATCAATTTCCCGACTTCGGGCTTCGGATAAGATTTCATCCACCACATTTCCGCTGGTGACAACAACTTCAGCTTCAACAGATTTTGCTTCTTCAATGTTTTTTCCGGCCTCCTTGGTGAATTTTCCCAAGGCATCCTTGATCATGGTTGCTTCCCGCCGTTTCCCGATGAGGATCTGTCGGGCATGCTCTTCATGGCTGTCCTGCACACCCTGCCATCTTTCTTCACCGAGAAAATTTTTCAATTGATCACTATCAGCATGAGACGACTCCTCTATTACATACAGAATGGTAATCGATGCGCCGTAACGACCGGCAACGCTCATGGCATATTCGTAGGCATGGTGGGCACTTTGTGTTAGATCGGTGGTAAACAGAATTCTTTTGATATCCGGTAACATTCATTGCCCCTTATCTGCTCCAATATCCCAGCGGCGGATTATTCAATCCATGATCTGTCTGTGCGGCTTTATTAACCACAAAGAACGCGAAGATCCATGAAGTAACCTTTTTTCGGGTTCGGTTTTACTTCATCTCGGAGAAAGCCGTTGGTTTTAATATCTTATTGTTCTGGCTGAGTATGATTTGGGTAAGTTCCTTCATGATTTCCGGTCGCCTGGGGTCGGTTGCCCATTTCCCCCATTTTTCCATTCGTTCGTTTACATCTTCAAAAGGCCAGAGATGACACACCTCGTTTAGCGTTCCGATTTCGGTAGTCCAGAAACCAACGGGTTTAAGGCCGTGCTCGGCAAGAATCGGAAGGAGCCGGTTTTCAATAATATCAAGATACTGTGGTACGCAGCCCATTTTCATCTGATAGGTTCGAAGCTCGTAAATCATAAATTTCCTCCTTCATTTTAAGATGTCAGGCGATTAATAATAGAAAATCGGGAATTGAAGCAACAACTATCTGATCTGTGAACAAGAAAGTATCATACGTTGCATAGTTTTGTTAATTTAAATGTGTCCACTCAGATCTTTATCTCTCTTTATTTTGGCCTGGGCGATTCTCAGATAGGTTATCATAATTGGAAATTGTGTCATGGGTCCTGTAAAGGCTGTGACCATGCCCACTTCGGTTCCGAAAGCCGAAAGCGCAAGGGCCATGGCAATGGCGTTGTTTTTGGCCGATGTACTCATGACCATGGCAGTTGAATCGGCGTGGTTTAAACGGAGCAATCTTGAAATGAATCGAGCAATAATGATCAGGGCCACCAGAAAACCCCCAACCGGAAAGACGATTCTCAGAATCAGCAAGGGTTCTGCTACCACACTGCGGCCGTTTAACACAAAAATACTAAAAAGCAGCAGGACCATTCCGATACCGGGGAGAACCATCAACTCATTTCTGACCTTCTGAAATCCGTCTTCTCCTTTCTTTTTCATTACCAGCCTTCGGGTGAGGTCCGCCATAATCCAGGGAATTACGATGATGATAAAAAGATGTTTGATGATCAGAAGCGATGATACGGGAACGACCTTTCCGATGAGGAGTTCGGTCCACAAGGGAACCATGATCAGGCTTAACAGGTAGCTCAATGTGGTTATAAGAACGGTTAAGGCTACGTTTCCGCTCAGGATAGCGGTAAATGCTGCAATCATTCCGCCACAGGGGATGGTACCATAAAGGGTGATGCCGGTTAACACGGAAGGATTATCGTGAAGTTGAAACAGGTGATTGATTCCGGCAAGCATGAGGGGTGAAAGAATGAAATTCATGACAAGGGCGATGAACGGTAATTTGGGCTGGGTCAAAACGGCAGCCAGACTGTCGGGACGTACATCCAGCATTGAAGGGTAGAGCATCAAAAAAAGCGCGGCCGGGATAACATATCGCAGGGCTTCCAATTGAATAAAATTGCCGACGACAACACCCGCGGCCATGGCTAAAAAACCATTGATCCCCAGGTGCTTTCGCAGTCCATTGCTAAGACTTCTCAGTATGTTCAGAACCGGGTTCATAAAATCGCGTCTCTAATATCCCCGTTTCCAGTCCACCACATTCTTCAGGGGGCGGCCATCCAGATAAGATTTGAGGTTTTCACAAAACAGCTCCAACCCCCGGTGCTGGGACTTGTCTGTTTTGCTGGAAATATGGGGAGTGATGAGGACGCGTTCATCATCCCAAAGGCGGCGGTCCGGTTCGTGATCAAACTCACCCACGTATACATCCAGCGCAACCCCTCGAAGCTTGTTGTCAGCCAAGGCTTCGACAAGTGCTGCTTCATCGATGATCTCCCCCCGTGCCACATTAACCAGTACGGTTTTCGGTCTCATGGCGGTAAACGCCTTTTTGTCGATGAGTCTTGTGGTTTCCGGGGTCCACTGACAGCAAACCGCCACAAAATCACTCTCCCCAAGCAGCTCATAAAGTTTTTCTGAACTTTCAAGACGAGCAAATTGGGCGTCTCGTTGATCATCCGGTGATGCACTTCGCCGGGTTCCCACCACCCGCATGCCCACTCCTGCACACAATGCCGCTACTTTCCGGCCGATACCCCCGGCGCCCACGATACATACGGTTTTTCCCTGGAGCAGAACAGATCCATAGGTCCGGTGATCGAATCGATGCCACTGTTGATCCCGGTATGCCATATTCAACCCCTTGGCGAAGTGAAGAAAGCAGGCCAGGACATATTCGGCTATGGGACCGGTATTTCCATAACCACGGGAGGTGGTTACCAAAACCTTGCTTTCCCAGAGATCTCCCCGACGCAGATTGCTGGCTCCGGCAGG
>CAYSUA010000579.1:0-4036 GCA_964433795.1 uncultured Desulfobacteraceae bacterium
CCCCTGGTTGAAAAGGCAAAGATCCAGGGGTTGCCTGAAAACGAACGGCGAACAAAAGAGAAGGAACTTGGCGAACAGGTTGCCCCCCTCATGCGGGAGATCAATGAATGGGGATGTGAGACCGGTAAACGCTTTCCCCGGTTATTGCCTTTCAGCTGTATATCCAAGGAGCTTGGCGATGCCGATGCCATCGCTAAAGAGGTGGAACTGCGGGCAAGTCAGGGGGCCAAAGGGATAAAGATGCATCCCGGTATGTTTGTTTTTTCTCCTGATGATGAAGAACTATGGCCGGCCTATGAGAAATGCCAGGAACTGGGTATGCCGATTATTGCCGATTCAGGACCTTGGCCGGTATCCCATGTACTGGTGAGATATCCAACCCCGGTTTTCGAATCATCAACAGCATCGAATGTGGATTATGCCGAACCGATAAATTGGACACGGGTCGCAGAGGCGTTCCCGAAGCTGACCATCATTCTGGCGCATCTGGGAACTGCCTGGTGGGACGAGCGGGTCGATCTTGCAAGAGATTATCCCAATATCTACTTCGATACGGCGCAGGGGTTTGCCGCACCCGATCAAATTCCCTACTGCTGCCATCGAGCCCTTGCCGAAGAAGATGTTATACGCATCTTTAGAAAAATCGGTGTGGAGCGGATCATGTTCGGAACCGACTTTCCGGCACTGGCGCCCCAGCCGCAAATTGAACAGATGATGAGGCTGCCGTTTACCGAAGACGAGAAGCGAATGATTTTTTCGGAAAATGCCAAACGCATCTTAAATATTTGAGGATCACCTCCAAAAGAGTTGGAGTCATTTAAAATGAGTATACAGTTGATCCCTAATGGTTATGATTGAAAATATATATTTTAGCCGCAGACACACACAGACATACGCAGACAATAAAGATTTTTTGCCTGGGCGACTTGCCCAGGCAAAAGCTTCCAATGCCTTTCAGGCATAAGCGTAATTATTATCCCGATTAATCGGGATTGACTGTTTTTGCCTCCATTCCATCAAGTCGCGGAGGCAAAAGGTCCGTGTCCGTCTGTGTGTGTCGAGTGAACAGAGTGAACGGGCGGCCAATTGAAAATAGTGATGTTAACAAGCTTTTGATTTACCCTTTAAATCGACTTCATCAAATAAATTATAGAAAGACCAAATTTTAAATGTATAATAGAAAAGGAACATCTTATGGATAGATCAAACATCGGGCAATCAGGTTTCAATACATTTCTAAACGACGATTCCAAGTGTGCCGAATGGTTTCAGGAGGTAAAAAAGTATATCCCCTACTCCACATCCAAGGCAAACCAATACATAACGCCGTATCCATTATGCATCCAGGGCGGCAGCGGATGTTATGCCACCGATCTCGAAGGCATGGAACGCATGGACTGCATTAATGCATTCACGGCCATGATTCACGGCCATGCTTTTCCGCCGGTTGTCCGGGCGGTGACAGAGCAGCTTTCCAGGGGTACAAATTTCTCCTATCCAACCCCGGCGGAATCGGCTCTGGCGAAACTGATGGTGGATCGTGTTTCAGGTATAGACATCGTCCGTTTCGGCAACTCCGGTACAGAGGCCGTCATGATGGCCGTCAAAGCAGCGCGTGCTTATACCGGCCGCGATCGGATCGCCAAGTTCGAAGGCGCCTACCACGGATATTATGACGACATCCAGGTCGGTACCAGTTCAAAGCCGCCGGATTGGGGTCCGGAAGATGCGCCTGCCAGTTTGCCCAGCAGCGGCGGTATTCCAATGCACCGGGTAAAAGAGACGCTGGTGCTTCCTTGGAACGATCCAGACTCGGTGGAACAGCTGCTGAGCCGGCACAAGGATGAACTGGCAGCCGTGATTGTAGATCCGCTGGCCAATCGAATGGGATTCATACCGCCTGCATCCGGATTTCTGGATCGCATCCGTGAGATCACGCGATCCTACGGTATTTTGGTCATTTTCGATGAAGTGATATCTTTTCGTATCGGTTATGGAGGGGCTCAGGCCCTGTACGGCGGCGATCCGGATTTCACCACTTTCGGGAAAATCATGGGAGGCGGATTCCCCATCGGCGCCACCGCAGGAAAAGCTGAGGTCATGTCCGTATTCGATCCGGGATCCAAGGGCCCCCGAATCCTCTCCGGTGGAACCTACAGCGCCAATCCGGTTTCAATGATAGCCGGTTTGGCTGCAATGGAAGCGCTCGATTCCAATGAATACGACCGCCTGGAGGATATGGGCAATCGGCTGCGCACCCGCATGAACGATCTTTTTCAAAATAGCAATCAATCGGGACAGGTAACCGGAGTGGGGTCTCTTTTCCGGGTAATGATGACGGATCTCCCCTTAAAAAACTATCGGGATACCATGATGATACCGGACGCCGAAACACGGTGTCTCCGGCTGTTTCTTGCGCTTCTCGACACCGGCATCATGGTCGGTACAAATGGATTGGGCTGTCTGAGCACCCCCATGGGGGATGAAGAGCTCGATAAGATAGCGGCGGCATTTGAACGCGCGCTTTCTATCCTGGATAATGAATGAAACCTTAGTCTGATTCTAAAGAAATCATGCGGGACTATGGCTAAGTACATGTGTTCGCAAATACACTAACGTATATAATATTAAAGCCGGAACGATTAGCCAAAATATGCTCTCACCACAGAGGCACGGAGGGCACGGAGATGTATGTTTTTTTCGTTTGCCGGGAGACGGCGGCAAACGAAAAGCATCCGCAGCATTTTCACCGAAAATGAGGCGTGCAGGCTTTTTTGCCCATCGTCGTCTCCCGATGGGCAAAAAGAAAAGTGTCTCTGTGCTCTCGGTGTCTCTGTGGTAAAATAGGATTACCGAAAATACGTAACAGTAATTACGAAATAGAGTACTGAAAGAAGCTATGCGTGTGGGCAGTTCCAAAATCATACCAAAGCTATGAACCAAGGAGATTTGAAATGAAAAGGTATGGCGATTTTATTCGGTCAGAAGAAGAGCGGCATATGATAACCGCAATCCGGAAATACATCGACAAGGAAGTTATGCCGGTCCGTATGCAGATGGATGAAGACTATGCTGTATTTGAAAAGGCTTATGAAGGGCTGGTTAAACTCGGGGTTCAAAAAAGGGGGTTTTCCCAAAGATATGGTGGCCTGGGTATACGGTCGGCCGCTACGATCTGTGCCATGACCGAAGAGATTTCCCGCGGCGACAGCGGTCTTTCCCTCCACGCTCTTATTATACCTTGGTGTATGGCCGCGGCCATGGGCGCACGAAACACAACCCTCATGGATAAGTTTATCCCCTTGTTCTGTGATGACACTCCCCGTTGCGGCTGTCTGGCGCTCACGGAACCGGCAGGGGGCTGTAATGTCGAAGATGCTGCCGAACATGGCATGACCATCCGTACCATGGCCAAACTTGAAGGAGATGAATGGGTCGTAAACGGTGAAAAAGTGTGGCCCAGCGGAGCCAGCATCGCGGATCTCTACTGTGTTGTCTGCACCACCGATCCCAAACTAAAGGAAGAAGGTCTGGCGCTGATCTATGTGCCGAAAGGTACGCCCGGGCTTTCCTTTGGCAAACCGGAAGATAAAATGGGTATGAAAATTACGGATGTGAACACTGCCATTTATTTTGACAATGTTCGGGTGCCCAAAGCATACCGCGCCGGAGAACCCGGGCTTGACTGGAAGCTGTTCCGAAACAATATCAGCTGGGGGCGGCTCACCAGCGCCCCCATGGTACTTGGAAATGCCCAGGCGGTTTTGGAAATCGTTACCGAATATACCAAAACCCGGTCATATGGTGGCAAACCGGTTCGAAACCATTCACTTCAGGCCACCATGATCGCCGACATGGCCATCGGCATAGAGTCGGCGCGTGCCTTTTATCTGTCTGTTGCTACCATGTTCAACGATCGGAAGCAGTTCGGGAACCCCGGCGACGACTTTCTTATGGCCCGGGCCAGCGCCGCCAAGGTATATGCGTGCGATGTCACCGAATCGGTGTGCAACAGGGCCATGGAACTCATGGGGTC